>NZ_JBDOQU010000012.1:0-135222 GCF_039839375.1 Inquilinus sp. CAU 1745 | reverse complement strand
GCAGCTTCTCGTCCATCACACAGGTCTCCTTGAACGGCATCGGCAAAGCCCTCCTTCGCCGACAAGAAAACCTGTCAACCATCTCTCCGGTCTATTCTGTCACCTATCTATCCGGTTCAGACCTAGGTTAGCCCTCTCCCCTCGTGGGAGAGGGTTGGGTGAGGGGCGTTGGTACTCAATAGCAGTCGATGGTGTCGCCCAACTGTTGGACTCGGGTCTGGATCGTCGCGGCGCGGCTGCTGACATAGTTGCCGGGGGAGGAGGCGGAGAGTTCCAGCGGGTTGGGCAGCACGACGGCCAGGAGGGCCGCCTCCCGCGCGGTCAGGTCGGATGCCGGTTTGCCGAAATGATATTGGGCCGCCGCTTCCGCGCCATAGATGCCGGGGCCGAACTCCACGATGTTGAGATAGACCTCCAGGATCCGTCGCTTCGGCCAGATCAGTTCCAGCATCGGCGTCAGATAGGCCTCGAACGCCTTGCGGACGAAGCTGCGATGGGGCCAGAGGAACAGGTTCTTCGCCGTCTGCATGGTGACGGTGCTGGCGCCGCGCAGCCTTTCGCCGTCCCGCGCCGCCTCGATCGCCCGGTTGATCGCCGCGACATCGAAGCCGAGATGCTGGCAGAATCGGTTGTCCTCCGACGCCAGGATGGAGGCAGGCAAATGGGGCGATATCTGCTCCAGCGGCACCCAGTCCTTCTCCAGCCCGTAGCCTTCCGCCAGCCGGATCACCATCAGCGGCGTGAGCGGCACCGGCACGAACCGGTAGAGCACGATCAGCCCCGCCGGCACGGCCACCGCGATCGCCAGGATAACGATCAGCGCCCGGCCGATGCGGCGCTTCGCCCCGCGCTTCACCCCTTGTTTCGGGCGTCTAGCCAAGCCAGCGGCGCAGCCGGTCGGCTGCCTCGCCCATATCCTCCGTCGCGCCGGCGAAGGAAAAGCGGACCGTGCCGTGGCCGCGCGCGGGGTCGAAATCCACGCCCGGCGTGGCGGCGACGCCGGTTTCCGCCAGCATCCGCCGGCAGAAGGCCTCGCTGTCGTCGGTCAGGTGGGAGACATCGGCATAGATGTAGAAGGCCCCGTCCGCCGGGGCCAGCCGGGTCAGCCCCGCCTTCGGCAGCGCGTCCAGCAGCAGCCGGCGGTTCGCCGAGTAGCGGGCGACGTTGCGGTCCAGCTCCTCCACGCAATCGAAGGCGGCGACCGCGGCGTGCTGGGAGAGGGTCGGCGGGGAGATGAACAAATTCTGCGCCAGGCACTCCACGGCGCGCGACAGATCGTCGGGCACGACCATCCAACCCAGCCGCCAGCCGGTCATCGAGAAATATTTGGAGAAGCTGTTGATGACGACCGCGCTGTCGCTGACCGAGGCGGCGGTGGTACCGGGTTCTCCATAGACGATGCCGTGGTAGATCTCGTCGGAGATCAGCCTGATCCCCGCGCCGTGGCAGTAGGCGGCAAGGTCCCGTAGTTCGTCCGCCGAAAGCATCGTCCCGGTCGGGTTGGCCGGGCTGGCGACGATCAGCCCGTCTATCGGGCGGTCCAGCGCCTCCAGCATGGCGGCCGTCGGCTGGAATCGCGTCTCCGGCCCGGCCGGAAGCTCCACCGCCTCGATCCCCAGCGCCTTCAGGATGTTGCGGTAGGCGGGATAGCCGGGGGCGGCCAGCGCCACCCTGTCCCCGATCTCGAACGCCGCCAGGAAGGACAGCATGAAACCGCCGGAGGAGCCGGTGGTCGCCACGATGCGGCGCACCGGGATGTCCACGCCATAGGTTTCGGCATAGTGCCGGGCAATCCGCTCCCGCAGCTCCGGCACGCCCAGCGCGACGGTGTAGCCGATGCGGTCGCGGTCCAGCGCCGCCTTCGCCGCCTCGATCACGCCGCGCGGCGCGGGGGTGGAGGGTTGACCGACCTCCAGATGCAGGGCGTCGCCATGGGTGCGCTCCCGCTCCGCGGCGGCGGTCATGACGTCCATGACGATGAAGGGCGGGATCGCGCCCCGCCGGGCGACCTTGAGGGTCATCTTTCCGTCCGCCCGGTCAGAACTGGAAGACGGTCGAAAGCCCGCCGCCGCGCGGATCGCTTTCGGCGTAGCAGGTCTTCCGGTCGGCGCGGTTCCAGTCGCACCAGACGGCGCTGGCCCGGCCGCTCGCACCGTCCACAACCCTGGGCGCGGCCATCGCCGCCTCCAGCGGCTGCCCCGCCTCCAGCACCTCCAGCATCGGGACGGCGAGCGCGCTTGCGGCCCCCGCGCCGGTGGCGGCGAACAGCACCTGCCGCTTGGGCTCGTTGGCCAGGAGGGCGAGGCCGCCCAGGCTGGCCGCGCCGGCGGGCACCGGCTCGGCGATCAGGATGCCGGTGTCGCCCGCCATGGTCCCCGTGCCGAAAAGCGCGCCCTGGGTGAAGCCGCAGGTGACCGCGAGTTCGTCCCGGTCGAGGACGGTTATGGTCGCGCCATCGGGTATCGGCGCACCGGGCAGCGCCGCCGCCAGCGCCGGCAGCCGCTCGCCCTCGGCCAGATCGCTCCAGGAGCCGTCTTCCGCGAATCGCCGCCAGACCTCCGCTTGGGCGGGGCCGGACATGGCCTCGCCCGACGCGAAGAACAGCACGTCGTTGCCAACCTCCGCCGCCAGCGCGTCGCGCCATTCGGGGCTGTAGCCGCGCAGCGCCTCGACCGACACCGGATGGCCGGCAGCCGTCGCGGCCTCCGCGAACCGGCGGCCCAGCGCGCCATTGTAGAAGCCGCCGACTCCATCGGCGCGGATCTGCGAGAGGGTCGCGGCGAGTTGCGGCTGCGCGACCCGCTGCCCCTCCATTGCCGGAACGCCGCCGGGGGCGAAGGTCGCCGCCGCCTGCCCCGTCAGCCGTCCGCCGCCGGCCGACAGATCGATCGCCAGCGCCCGGCTCACCGGCTGTTCGAACCGGGCCAGATTCTCCGCCGGGGAGACCACCGCCTCCCACCGCCGGCTGCCATGTTCGGCATGCAGCGCGGCCAGCCCGCGCAGCAGGCCGGGCGCGCCGCCGCCATCCTTGCCGGCCC
Source organism: Inquilinus sp. CAU 1745 (assembly GCF_039839375.1). Lineage (NCBI taxonomy): Bacteria > Pseudomonadati > Pseudomonadota > Alphaproteobacteria > Rhodospirillales > Rhodospirillaceae > Inquilinus > Inquilinus sp. CAU 1745. Next base: position 132,184 of record NZ_JBDOQU010000012.1, on the reverse strand, counting down.
GGAAATCGAGCGTCCGGACCTCCCCCGTCTCCGGATCATGGACCAGACAGGCCCCGCCGCCGCCCAGCCCGACGCGCGACGGCAGCGTCACCGTCATGGCCAGCGCCGCCGCCACGGCCGCATCAGCCGCGTTGCCGCCGGAGGACAGGATATCGCGGCCGATGGTGGCGGCGCGCGGCTCCGCCGCCGCGATGGCGTAACGGTCGATCGTCGGGCCGGAGGGCTGGTTGACGACGCAACCGGAGAGCGAAAGCGCGCCGATGGTTGCGACGACGGTTGCGGCGACGCCGCCCCCGCGACACAATTTCCGCGCACGGTGATGGGTCTGCCACCCGCCAGGGATTCGGATGTTGCGCAAGGTAATCGTCGCTCTTCTTGTGGTTGGACTGGTTCTGACGGGGTTCGCGGGGCCGGCCGAGGCCCAGAGGCGGATGTCGCTGATCCGCGACGCGGAAATCGAACATACCATCCGCCGTTTCCTGGAGCCAATCCTCCAGGTCGCGGGCGTCAGCCCCGGCGCGGTCGACATCATCCTGGTCAACGACCCGACGCTGAACGCCTTCGTCTCCGGCGGCCAGAACATCTTCATCCATACCGGCCTGCTGATGGAGGTCGAGACCCCGGGCGAACTGATCGGCGTGCTGGCCCATGAGACCGGCCATATTGCCGGCGGCCATCTGGCGCGCGGCCAGGGCGCGCTGGAGAACGCGCAGCGCACCGCCCTGCTGACGACGCTGCTGGGCCTCGCCGCCGCCCTCGCCAGCGGCGAGGGCGGGGCCGGCGCGGCGGTGATGATGGGCGGCCAATCCATGGCCCAGCGGGATTTCCTGGGCTTCACGCGAGGCATGGAATCCGCCGCCGACCAGGCCGCGATGAATTATCTGGACCGCGTCGGCTATTCGTCCGAAGGGCTGCTCACCTTCCTGGAGCAGCTTGCCGACCAGGAGCTGGTGCCCGAAAGCCGGCAGGTCGAATATGTCCGGACCCATCCACTGACCCAGGACCGGGTGGCGACCGTCCGCCACCATGTCCAGAATTCGCCCCTGACGGGGGAGCCTTACCCCGCCGGCTATGTCGAAAGCCTCGCCCGCATCCAGGCGAAGCTCTACGGCTTCCTCATGCCGCAGGTGGCGATGCGCCGCTATCCTGAGACCGACACCAGCATCGCCGGGCATTACGGCCGGACGATCGCGCAGTACCGGCGCGGCGATTTCGATGCGGCGCTGGCCGGCATCGACGCGCTGATCGAGGCCGAGCCGCAGAACCCCTATTTCCATGAGCTGAAAGGCCAGATCCTGCTGGAGACGGGGCGGCTGGAGCAGGCGCGCGAACCCTATGAACGCGCGGTCGAGCTGTTGCCGCATGAGCCGCTGCTGCTGGTCGCGCTGGCCCAGACCAAGCTGGAGGGCAATGACGAGACCCTGCTGCGCAGCGCCATCGCCAATCTGGAGGAGGCGGTGCGGCAGCCGAACGGCGACACGCCGCTGGCCTGGCGGCTGCTGGCCACCGGCTACGGCAAGGTCGGCGAGCTGGGCATGGCCGCCGTCGCGCTGGCCGAAGAGGCGCTGGCGCGCGGCGACCGTGAAGGCGCGCTGGGCCAGGCCGACCGCGCCCAGCAGATCCTCCCCGTCGGCTCCCCCGGCGCGCTGCGCGCCCAGGACATCGAACGCGCGGCCGAGCAGCTGGAGGAAGAGGACGATCGGTAATCGTAGCCCCCTCACCCAACCCTCTCCCACGAGGGGAGAGGGCTACCAACTTCACCCTCTCCCCTCGTGGGAGAGGGAGGGACCCGCGAAGCGGGAGGGTGAGGGGAAGCAGCGTCACAAGATCGTGACGCCGGCTTGCGCCTTCATCCGCCCGCGGGCACTTTCATGAGAAGACATCCTTTGACCCGGAGAACCCCCTTGTCCCCACGCTCCGCGCTTATCGCTTCCGTCATGCTGGCCACCATCGGGCTGTCCGCGCCAGCCGTCGTCGCGCAATCGGCCTCGCCCGCCTTCGATCCGGCGCAGACCGAGGCGATCGAGAGCGTCGTGCGCAACTACATCCTGGAGCATCCGGAGATCATCATGGAGGCGATGACGATCCTCCAGACCCGGCAGCAGGAGGAGGAGATGGCGCGCCAGCAGCAGCAGTTGGTCGCGCTGCAGGACGAGATATTCCAGAGCCCCTCCTCCCCGGTGATCGGCAATCCCGAAGGCGATGTGACGCTGGTGGAGTTCTTCGACTACCAGTGCGGCTACTGCAAGCGGATGCTGGAGCCGGTGCAGGATCTGGTGCGGGAGGATGGCGGGCTGCGGCTGGTCATGAAGGAGTTCCCGATCCTGGGCCCGGAATCGATCGTCGCCGCGCGCGCCTCCCTGGCCGCGGAGATGCAGGGCCTCTACGCCGAATACCACAACGCCCTGATGGGCCATCGCGGCCGACTGACGGAGGAGGTGATCTTCGCCGTCGCCGAGGATGTCGGGCTGGATGTCGACCGGTTGAGGGAAGATATGGAGAGCGAGGCGGTAGAGGCGGAGATCACCGCCAATCTGAGGCTCGCCCGGCAGCTCGGCGTCAATGGCACGCCCGCCTTCGTGATCGGCGAGCAGCTTATCCCCGGCGCGGTCGGGGACGAGGTGCTGCGCGACCTGATCGCGGAGGAACGGAACGGTTAGCGAAACTGCCGGCGATCAGCCTTCCGCATCCGGCTGCCGGTCGGGCGCGGCCTCCGCGAAGGCCGGAAGCGCGCGGCACGCCTCGTCGATCCTGACGATCGCCGGATAGGGCGTCAGGTCCACATTCCCCCGGCGGGCATTGTGGACCTGCGGAACGAGGCAGACATCGGCGAGCGTCGGCCGGTCGCCATGGCAGAAGCGCCCGGCCTTGCCGTCCGTCGCCAGCGTCCGCTCCAAAGCGGCGAACCCGGTTTCGATCCAATGGCGATACCATTGGTCGACGGTTTCCTGTTCCTGGCCCAGCGGGTCCTTCAGGTAGTTCAGCACGCGCATATTATCGATCGGATGGATATCGCAGGCGATCGACATCGCGATCGCCCGGACGCGCGCCCGGTCCAGAGGGTCCTCCGGCAGCAGCGGCGGGCTGGGATGCGTCTCCTCCAGATATTCCAGGATCGCCAGAGACTGGGTCAGCACGTCCGGCCCGACGAGCAGCGCCGGCACCAGCCGCTGCGGGTTGATCGCCGCGAACGCCACCGCCTCATGCTCCTTCCGGCGGAGATGGATCGGCTCCGCCTCATAGTCGATCCGCTTGAGGTTGAGCCCGATACGGACCCGGTATGCGGCGGAGGAGCGGAAATAGGTGAAGAGCTTCATGGAACCGCCATTTTCTGAAGGTCGGCTGATCGCCTATACCTATCCTACCCATCCAATCCGACCAAGGAAGCATCGATGCCCGCGCAGCCCCTCATCCCCGTCTTCGACGTCGGCGGCGTGTTCCTGGACTGGAACCCCCGCCACCTCTACCGCAAGCTGTTCGAGGACGAGGCGGCGATGGAGCATTTCCTGACCAATGTCTGCACGCCCGACTGGAACCTCCAGCAGGATGCCGGCCGCCCCTGGGCCGACGCGATCGCGGAGCGGGTGGCCTCCTTCCCCGACCATGCGGAGATGATCGGCTTCTACGACACGAGATGGCCGGAGATGATCGACAGCATCTATCACGGCACGGTCGATATCCTGAAGGAGCTGCAGGCGCGCGGCCCCGTCTACGCCATCACCAACTTCTCCGTCGACAAGTTCGACCACGCCAAGCGGCTGTGGCCGTTCCTCGACAGCTTCGACGGCTGCGTGGTGTCAGGCGAGGTGAAGCTGCTGAAACCGGACGCGGCCATCTTCCGCCGCCTCTGCGACGATCACGGCCTGGACCCGGCGCGCTGCCTGTTCATCGACGACGTGCAGAAGAATGTCGACGGCGCGATCGCAGCCGGCATGGAGGCCGTCCGCTTCGAAAGCCCCGAACAACTCCGCCGCGACCTGGAGGCGCGCGGGATGCTGTAGGGGGCGGAAGGCGGCATGGTTCTTAGTTGGTCATTCCGGCCTCCGAGCCGGAATCCATGGGCCGTGGCCGCTTCGCCCGTCGGCGAAGGACCGGGCGCGGCCCCGCCCGCCATCGACGCCGCATGGATGCTGGATCACGTCCAGCATGACCAAAAACCAGGAGTCAATTAGTGCCTCGCCGGCGCATCAGCATTACGGCGACGCCGGCGGCGATCAAGGTCAGCGCGACATAGCTGCCGACATACCAGGCGACCACCATCGGCAACACGGTCTGCCCCACGAGCGGCAGGGTCGCCAACCCGGTTTCCAGCCCGACATAGAGCAGGATGTTGACGGCGATGGCGATCGCGGTCGTCGCGAACAGGCCCAGCGTCGGCCGGGCGCTTCCCTCCGACCGGAGGGCCGGGAGATGAAGCAACCGGACGGCCAGCATCCCCGTTACGATGACATACAGAATCCAGGGCAGGGCGGGACTGGTGACGATGAAATGGGCCGCCCGGAAAAATGGCGCCATCGCCTCCATGCGTTCCAGCGGCAATGACATGAACGCCTGCCCCGCCATCGCCCCGCCGGTCTCGTTCAGCGCCGCCCCGACGATGGCGAGCGGCGTCAGCGCCAGGCCGAAGCGGAGGGCCCGCGTCGTCGGGACGATGGGCGGCAGGCTGTCGCGCCATGGCCGCCCCGACAGCAGCGCCTCCAGCATCGCGGCGACGAAGACGCCGTCGAGACCGAGATAGATCGTCTGGAGCAGCCAGGAATAGAGAATCGGCCATATCTCGGACAGGGTTTCCGACAGGCCCTGTACGCGATAGAGCGCCTCGTAAATCAGCGGCTCGGCGGCGAAGACCAGAAGGCCGGCGGCGAACGGCGCGACCGAGGCCCTCACCGCGCCATCGGCGGCGCGCCACGCCACCGCCCAGGAGGTCGTCAGCCCTTCCTTCATCACGAAATCCCCCATTACCGGCCACGATACCATCATCCGTCATCATGAGGCGGAGTTCCGCGCATGTTGCCGGCCCGGCCGCGCGTGCTATAACCGGCGGCATCTTGCGCCAAGGCGCCAACGGCCCCGGGCATAGCGATGGATAGCGATCTTTGACGGCGAACCTGTCGGATGAGCCGACGGTCCTGATTCTCAACGGACCCAACCTCAACATGCTGGGCGTGCGCGAACCCTCGATCTACGGACGCGACACGCTGGGCGACATCGAGGCGGCCTGCGCCGACCGGGCGGAGGCGCTGGACCTGTCGGTCGATTTCCGCCAGACCAACCATGAGGGCGAACTGGTCGGCTGGATCCAGGAAGCGCGGTCCGCCCATGACGGCATCATCATCAACGCCGGAGCCTACAGCCACACCTCCATCGCGCTGATGGACGCCCTGCAGGCGTCGGAACTGCCGGTGGTGGAAGTTCATTTATCCAACATCTTCCGGCGTGACAGTTTCCGCCATTTCACCTATGTCAGCCTCGCGGCCGATGGAGTGATCTGCGGCCTGGGCGTTCAAGGCTATCTGCTCGCGCTGGAAGCGATGGCCCGACTGATTCAAGAAAAAGAGTAACAGGCATGGCCAGTTTCGACATCGATGGCGACTTCATCCGAAAGCTCGCGGACCTGCTTCAGGAGACCGGGCTGTCGGAGATAGAGTTCCAGGAAGGCGACAAGCGCCTGAGGATCAGCCGCCCGACCGTGGCCCAGGCCTTCGCGGCCGCCGCGCCCGCTCCGGCGCCGGCCCAGCCTGCAGCGGAGGCCGGGCCGCCGGCGAACGCGCTGACCTCGCCCATGGTCGGCACCGCCTATCTGGCGCCGGAGCCTTCCGCCCCGCCCTTCGTCAAGGTCGGCGACGCGGTGAAGGAAGGCCAGACCGTCCTGATCGTCGAGGCGATGAAGGTGATGAACCCCATCCGCGCGCCGCGCGCCGGCATCGTCTCCCAGGTGCTGGTGACGGACGGACAGCCGGTCGAGTTCGGCGAACCCCTTCTCGTCATCGAATAAGCGGCGACATGTTCGAAAAGGTCCTGATCGCCAATCGAGGCGAGATCGCGCTCCGCATCCACCGCGCCTGCCGGGAGATGGGAATCTCCACGGTCGTGGTGCATTCCACGGCCGACGCCGACGCCATGGCCGTGCGGCTGGCGGATGAGAGCGTGTGTATCGGCCCGCCCGCCTCCCGCGACAGCTATCTCAACATCCCGGCCTTGATCTCCGCCGCCACCATCACCGGCGCGGACGCCATCCATCCTGGCATCGGCTTCCTGTCGGAGAACGCCCGCTTCGCGGAGATGGTGGAGGAGCACGGCTTCACCTTCATCGGCCCGACCGCCGACCATATCCGCATGATGGGCGACAAGATCACCGCCAAGAAGGCAGTTGCCGGCGTCGGCCTGCCGGTGGTGCCGGGATCGGACGGCGCGGTGCCGGACCTGGATTCGGCGATCACTCTAAGCGACCGCATCGGCTATCCAGTGCTGGTCAAGGCGACGGCCGGCGGCGGCGGGCGCGGGATGCGCGTCGCCAAGAGCCGCGACGACCTCCGCGACGCCTTCTCCCAGGCCCGGTCGGAGGCGAAGGCCGCCTTCGGCGACGACAGCGTCTATATAGAAAAGTACCTTGCGCGACCCCGGCATATCGAGGTCCAGATCCTGGCCGACAGCCACGGCAACGTCGTCCATTTCGGCGAGCGCGACTGTTCCGTCCAGCGCCGCCACCAGAAGGTGATCGAGGAAGCGCCTTCCCCCGCCCTCAACGAGGCGGCGCGGGAGAAGATCGGCAGCCTGGCCGCCCGCACGGCCAAGCTGCTGGGCTATCGCGGCGTCGGCACGATGGAGTTCCTCTATGAGAACGGGGAATTCTACTTCATCGAGATGAACACCCGGCTCCAGGTCGAACATCCGATCTCGGAGATGATCACCGGCATCGACCTGGTGCGGGAGCAGATCCGCGTCGCCGCCGGCGCGCCGCTGGGCTATGACCAGAGCGCCGTGCGCTTCCAGGGCCACGCCATCGAATGCCGGGTGAACGCGGAGAATCCGGAGACGTTCACCCCCTCCCCCGGCGCCATCAAGGGCTTCCACGCGCCCGGCGGGCTGGGCGTCAGGGTCGACAGCGCGCTCTATGCCGGCTACCGGGTGCCGCCGCATTATGACAGCCTGATCGCCAAGCTGATCGTCCATGGCACGACGCGCAACGAATGCCTGATGCGCCTGCGCCGGGCGCTGGACGAGTTCGTGGTCGAAGGGGTGGAGACGACGCTGCCGTTGCACCAGATGCTGGTCCAGCAGCAGGATTTCATCAATGGCGACTACGACATCCACTGGCTGGAAAAACTGCTGGCGAGCCAGCAGACGACGTAACCTCCTCCGCGATGATCGAGATCACGCCGGAACTCCTGCTTCGCGCCTACGCCCACGGGATGTTCCCGATGGCCGACAGCGCCGATTCGCCGGAGCTTTACTGGTTCGATCCGCCGCAGCGGGGCATCCTGCCGCTCGATGACGGTTTCCATGTCGGCAAGAGGCTACGGCGGACGGTGAGGCGTGCGCCTTTCGCAATCCGCTACGACACCGCGTTCGAATCGGTGGTCCGCGCCTGTGCCGAACCGGCGGCCGACCGCCCCAAGACATGGATCAACGACCGGATCGTCGGGCTCTACACCGCCCTGCACCGGGCCGGACACGCCCACAGCGTGGAATGCTGGGCCGATGATGGCGAAGGCGGGGACCGGCTGGTCGGCGGCCTCTATGGCGTATCACTGCGCGCGGCGTTCTTCGGGGAAAGCATGTTCTCCCGCGCCGACGATTCCAGCAAGGTAGCCCTGGTCCATCTGGTCGCCAGCCTGCGCGCGGCGGGGTTCCGGCTGCTGGACACGCAATTCACCACCGGCCATCTGGCGGGTTTCGGCGGCTACGAAATCCCGCAAGGGGAATACAAGCGCCGGCTGGAGGAGGCCCTTCGCCAGCCGGCCCGGTTCGGGCCCGCGCCGTCCGGGGCGGTGGAGGAGGTGCTGAACAAGCCCCCTCACCCTCCCGCTGACGCGGGTCCCTCCCTCTCCCCTGAGGGGCGAGGGTAAAGTTGGTAGCCCTCGCCCCTCAGGGGAGAGGGTTGGGTGAGGGGTGTTCGCTACCGCTTCGCATCCGGCAGGGGCGGAGGCGGGGGCGGGGCGCCGGGGAGGGCGTAGCGGCCGCGTTCCTGGGCGACCTCTTCCGCGCCCGGAGGCGGGCTCAGCTCGTCGGCGCAGCCATTGACCCAGATGTCGTAGACTGGATGGGTCATCGCCGAGACGGCGGGCGAGGAGGCGAACATCCAGCCGGAGAAGACGCGCTTCGGCTCGCCGGCCGGCGGGGCGTCCTCCACCTGAAGGAAGGCCGCGCTTTCCGGCGGCTCCTCCGGCCGGGTGGAGCGGCAGGCGCGCACGGCGATGGTCAGGGTGCCGAATTCGACCTCCTGCCCGACCGGCACCTCCAGGCGCGAAACGCGCGCCGTCACCTTGTCCAGCGCCTGGAGCACCGCGACGTTCTTGTCGACGGTCGGCTGCGCCGTCTGGGCGGCCGCCCCAGTGATGATTCCGGAGGCGACGACGCCAGTAAGGGCCGCGGTCAGCAGAACGGTGAGCGGTCGGCGGAACATCATGGACGGGCGGCGCTTGGTGGCGGAAAGACTTTTCGAAGAGGCGAGAGTGAAGCGCCCAACCGTGGCGACATCGCGGCAGGCCGAAGGAACCTCCAGCCGCCGTCGCGACACCTACTCCATGTTCAGCATGCCGCCGGGAACCGGGTCGTCGCCCCCGGAATCCGCATCGTTCCCGCCGCTGCTTCCGCCCCCGTCGCCCATGCCCTGCAGGCTGTAGATCACCTGACCCAGAAGCTGTGCGATGCCGGGGGTGGACTGGGTGAACTGGATCGCGCCGCCGGGCGGGATCATCTCCGCCGCGCCGCCGGGGCTGAGCGACATGTAATTGCCGCCCAGAAGGCTCTCGCTGGCGATGATGGCCGCCGTATCGGTGGGAAGCTCGATCGACGGGTCGATCGACATCCGGACCTCCGCCAGATAGGTTGCCGGGTCCAGCTCCTGAGACACCACGGTCCCCACCTTGACGCCGCTGATGCGCACGTCGCTGCCGGTCTGGAGCCCGCCCACGCTGGCGAACCGGGCCACCACCTCATAGCCCTCGACGCGGCCGACGCTGACGCTGGAATAGGCGAAGACCAGGAAGAACGCCGCCACGGCCAGCACCACGGCGCCCATGACGGTTTCGATGACGTTGCGGCTCATCGGCTGTCCCTCACCTGTCCCTCGCCTGGGGCTCGATTCCTCATCGGGACGCCGAATCCGGAGACCAGGGTTCGTAATCGCCGGTCGCCTTGGCGCGATGGCCGCCGCGCTGCACCGCGCCCGGCGGCCGGTAGGCGGCGACGGTGCCGGTCAGGTTGGGCACATGCTCCTGGATCCAGGGCTTCGCGAACAGGCTCGTCTCACCGGGCACGAGGTCGGTCTGGTGATGCAGCCAGCCATGCCATTCCGGCGGCACGAGGCTCGCCTCGCTCTCGCCGCCGGCATAGGAGACCCAGCGCTTCTCCTTCAGCCGTCCGCCCCTGGTGTGGCGATCGACATAATAGACATTGCCGGCCTCGTCCTTGCCGACCTCCTCCCCGCTGCGCCAGATCTTGAAGCGCAGATAGGCGGTCAGGCTCCATTCATAGAAATTGAAGGCCATGGCGTTCCGAAGGGTCAACTCGTCAATGATTGGGCGGGCGCGCAAGGCCAGCCCGAAAAGCGGGGCGACTATGGCATCGGGGCGGCGCGGCGTCCAGCCTTTCGCCCGGCGCATTGCTGCGCTGCAACATGGAGGATGGCGGCGGCGGACGGCAAGCCATAGCTTGGGGTGGCGGAGGAACCACCAGGAAGACGCCACTCACCAAGAAAGAGGGCTCTTCGATGCCTGTCCTGAACTATCTCTCATCCCTGCTGCGCCCGGCGCGCCTGCCCGCCGCCCGTCCCGACCTGGACCGGCTGACGGCCATGACCGACGCCGAGCTTGCCGATATCGGCGTCCGGCGCGGTGATGTCGAGGCCTGGGCCGCCGGCGACCTGAAGGCCCTGCGCCGAACCTCGGACCGCGGCCGCAGCTTTGTCCGCCTGGCCGATGCCGACGCCCTGCCCGCCAACGCCAACGACAATGCGCGTGAAGCGGCGGCCTGAGCGACCCCCGCTCTCCGATTATGCGGTGGATGAAGCTCTCACCTTCTCGCATTGCTGCACTGCAAAAAGACGGATAGCGGTACGAAATCAAGAGAGTACATAGGGGGTAACGGGCTCACGCAAGATTATGACCCGCGCGGCCATCGGGGCCGCCGCCCGTTCCGAGATGGAGACTGAGATGACCGCCGTTAACGCCTTCGATCGCGATTTCCCGCAGTTCCCGGAAGGCTTTTTCCGCATGACCGACATGTCGGCCGCCGAAGCGCGCGCCCGTCAGATTCAGGCCGCCTACATCGCAGGCGCCCTCGTCGGCAGCTACGGCATCCTGAAGCGGGGCGTCACCGCCATCGTCCGGCGCGTGCGCGCCGTCATGGAACGCCGTCAGGCGCTGGCGCAGTTGAGCCAGCTCGACGACCGGCTGCTTGCTGATATCGGGCTCAATCGCGGCAACCTGATCGGCCAGCTTCTGGCGGCCGAGGCGGCGATCGCCAACCGGCCGGTGGAGCTGACGGACTATGTCCGCCCCGCCGCCCCCGTCGCCACGCCGGCCAATGCCGACACCCCCGCCGGCCGGGCGCGTAACGTCGCCTGACCCCCGACGTCTTCGACCTCCCCCGAAAGCCTCGCCTGCCCCGGCGGGGCTTTCTGCTTTCTGGCCCCATATATTGTGGCTGGCGGGTGGCATTGGCGGGCGCCCCCGCAATGCATTTCTTGTCCACAGACTTATCCGCCGAACAAGTCCCATTTTTTGTGAGCAAGGCGAAAATAAAGGCTGGCCTCCACCAGATTTTGTGTCACACTTTCCTTCCGCTACGACATGCAGCGCCGCAACCCGGCGTCTGTCGCGCGGGCGCCGGCCGGGGCAGACCCGCCGGGCGCGAGACCAGGGCAAAAACACAATATATGGGGACTTACGGGCCATGCGCATCGAGCGTCGATTCACCAAGCCGGGACAGGACGCCTATGCAGGCCTCGCCTTCCGCAAGGCGGTCAGCGAGATTCGCAATCCCGACGGTTCGGTCGTCTTCCGCCAGGCCGACATCGCCGTGCCGGAATCGTGGAGCCAGGTCGCCTGCGATATCATCGCCCAGAAATATTTCCGCAAGGCTGGAGTGCCCGCGCGCCTGAAGAAGGTGGAGGAGAACGACGTCCCGTCCTTCCTCTGGCGGTCGGTCGCCGACGAGAAGGCGCTGGCCGAGCTGCCGGAGAACGAGCGGTTCAAGGGCGAGGATGATTCGCGCCAGGTCTTCGACCGGCTGGCCGGCACCTGGGCCTATTGGGGCTGGAAGGGCGGCTATTTCGATAGCGAGGACGATGCCGCCGCCTATTTCGACGAGATGCGGCTGATGCTGGCCCGCCAGATGGCCGCGCCCAACAGCCCGCAATGGTTCAACACCGGCCTGCACTGGGCCTACGGCATCGATGGGCCGGCGCAGGGCCACCATTATGTCGACTACCGCACCGGCAAGCTGGTCAAGTCGAAGTCGGCCTACGAACATCCCCAGCCCCATGCCTGCTTCATCCAGTCCGTCGGCGACGATCTGGTGAACGAGGGCGGCATCATGGACCTCTGGGTCCGTGAGGCGCGGCTGTTCAAGTACGGATCGGGCACCGGTTCCAACTTCTCCCGCCTGCGCGGCGAGGGGGAGCGGCTGTCCGGCGGCGGCAAGTCCTCCGGCCTGATGAGCTTCCTCAAGATCGGCGACCGCGCGGCGGGGGCCATCAAGTCCGGCGGCACGACGCGGCGCGCGGCCAAGATGGTGACGGTCGACATCGACCATCCGGACATCGAGGCCTATATCGACTGGAAGGTGGTGGAGGAGCAGAAGGTCGCGGCGCTGGTCGCGGGATCGAAGCTGGCCAACCGCCACATGGGCGCGGTGATGCGCGCCTGCCACATCGCCGGCCTGTCGGACGAGGCGCGGTTCGATCCCAAGCGCAATCCGGACCTGAAGGCCGCGATCAAGGCCGCCCGCGCGGTGATGATCCCGGAAAACTACGTCCAGCGCGTGATCCAGTTCGCCCGGCAGGGCTATCAGGAGATCGAGTTCCGGACCTATGACACCGATTGGGATTCCGAAGCCTACCTGACCGTCGCGGGCCAGAACTCCAACAACTCCGTCCGGCTGACGCAGGCGTTCCTGGAGCAGGTGCTGGCCGACGGCGAATGGAACCTGATCCGCCGGATCGACGGCAAGGTCGGCAAGACGCTGAAGGCGCGCGATTTGTGGGAGAAGGTTGGTCACGCCGCCTGGGCGTCGGCCGATCCCGGCGTGCAGTTCGACACCACGATCAACGACTGGCACACTTGCCCGAATTCCGGCCGCATCAACGCGTCGAACCCGTGTTCGGAATACATGTTCCTGGACGACACGGCGTGCAACCTGGCCTCGCTCAACCTGATGCAGTTCCGTCACCCCGACGGATCGATCGACATCCCGGCCTATGAGCATGGCTGCCGCCTGTGGACGGTGACGCTCGAGATCTCGGTCCTGATGGCGCAGTTCCCGTCGAAGGAGATCGCGCGCCTGTCCTACGAGTTCCGGACGCTCGGCCTGGGCTACGCCAATATCGGCGGCCTCCTGATGGCGATGGGCATCGGCTATGATTCCGACGAGGGCCGGGCCATCGGCGCGGCGCTGACGGCGATCATGACCGGTGTTTCCTACGCGACCTCCGCCGAGATGGCGGAGGAGCTGGGGCCCTTCCCCGGCTACGGCAAAAACCGGGAGGAGATGCTCCGCGTCATCCGCAACCATCGCCGCGCCGCCTACGGCGAGGCGGCGGGCTATGAGGCGCTGTCGGTCAACCCCGTGCCGATCGTGGCGTCGGACTGCCCCAATCCGGCGCTGGTCGCGGCGGCGACGAAGGCCTGGGACCGGGCGCTGGAACTGGGCGAGGCCCATGGCTACCGCAACGCCCAGACGACGGTGATCGCGCCGACCGGCACGATCGGCCTGGTCATGGATTGCGACACCACCGGCATCGAGCCTGATTTCGCGCTGGTGAAGTTCAAGAAGCTGGCCGGCGGCGGCTACTTCAAGATCATCAACCGCGTGGTGCCGGAAGCGCTGCGCACGCTGGGCTACCGGCAGCAGGAGATCGAGGCGATCATCCAGTACGCCGTCGGCCACGGCACGATCGTCGGCGCGCCGGCGGTCAATCCCGTGTCGCTGAAGGCGAAGGGCTTCACCGAGGAAGCGCTGGAGAAGCTGGAACAGGGGCTGGGATCGGCCTTCGACATCAAGTTCGCGTTCAACAAATGGAGCCTGGGGGAGGAGTTCTGCACCGATACGCTGGGCATCCCCAAGGCGGCGCTGGACGATCTGTCCTTCGACATGCTGGCCTTCCTGGGCTTCACCCGGACGGAGATCGAGCAGGCGAACATCCATGTCTGCGGCGCCATGACGCTGGAGGGCGCGCCTTATCTGAAGGACGAGCACCTGCCGGTCTTCGACTGCGCCAACCCCTGCGGCAAGATCGGCAAGCGGTTCCTGTCCTGGGAAAGCCACATCCGCATGATGGCGGCGGCCCAGCCCTTCATCTCCGGCGCCATCTCCAAGACCATCAACATGCCGAACGTCGCGACGGTCGAGGATTGCAAGGACGCCTACATGATGTCCTGGCGTCTGGGAGTGAAGGCCAACGCCCTTTACCGCGACGGGTCGAAGCTGTCCCAGCCCCTGTCGGCCTCACTGCTGGACGATGCCGAGGATGAGGACGAGGAGACTTTCGCCGAACGGCTGGCTGGCGCGCCTGACGGCGCCCGAGCCCCGATGGTCGCCGAACGGATCGTGGAGAAGGTGATCGAGCGGGTGATCGAACGGCCCCACGGCCGGTCGCCCCTGCCGACCCGGCGCAAGGGCTATACCCAGAAGGCGATCGTCGGCGGCCATAAGGTCTATCTGCGCACCGGCGAGTACGAGGATGGCCGGCTGGGCGAGATCTTCATCGACATGCACAAGGAGGGTGCTGCCTTCCGGTCGCTGATGAACAATTTCGCCATCGCCGTCTCCATCGGCCTGCAATACGGCGTGCCGCTGGAGGAGTTCGTGGAGGCCTTCACCTTCACCCGGTTCGAGCCGGCGGGCATGGTCCAGGGCAACGACACCATCAAGATGGCGACATCGATCCTGGACTATCTGTTCCGCGAACTGGCGATCTCCTATATCGGCCGGACCGACCTGGCCCACGCCCAGCCGGAGGATCTGACGCCCGACACGCTGGGCGGCGGCGACGGCGAGGGCGATCTGCCGATGAACCCGGCCGCCGACGTGCGGGCCGCCCAGCAGGCGGCGCTGCAGAAGGTGGCGTCCACCGGCTTCGTGCGCGGCAATCTGCCCCCCTTCCGCGTCTTCGACGGCGGGCTGGCGGGACAGGCGGTCGCCCAGGCGACCCAGGGCGCCACGGCGCTCGCGGCCGACTATGTGGAAGACACACTCGTCGTGGAGGACCGACACACCCGCTCGGTCACCCACACCCACCAACACGCCCCCGCCGCGCCGGCCGAAGGCCCGTCGAAGACGGATGTCCGCCGCGAGGCCATCGCGATGGCCCGCGCCCGCGGCTATGAGGGCGACCCCTGCCCGGAGTGTCAGAACATGACGCTGGTCCGCAACGGCACGTGCCTCAAATGCGACACCTGCGGCGGCACGACGGGCTGTTCGTGATAGCCTCCCTGTGAACTACGCCCGGCCATGCAGGCCGGGCGTTTTTCTTTGCGTGTGACGGACTGCGACGCACATCAACGCGATCAGGGGACGCCCCCTTCGAATGCGCCGATGTCAATTCGGCCCTCCAGAACCCGAGGGAAACCAGGACCTCGCTGGTCGAACTCCGGTGGCGGCATGAAGTTCGGGTCGCCGGCATTAACTGCGGGACTGCCGGATCGCGGCGCGTGAATTGCGATGGTTCCGCCATGACGTTCCAATGGGCCGAGCCGGGCGTCGATCAAACTGCCGGCCGTTCCGACCTGATCGCCCGGGGCGTTAAATCCGGTGCTCCCAGCTCCATTGCCAACCAGGTTGTAGCCATTGCTGGTGACTGCTCCGTCAACATCGAGACCCTGGTTCGCCGCCACAATGCTATGTTGAATGTCAATTGTCGATGTAGAGGTCATATCCTGGACCTTGATGCCATCTCTGCCATTAAAGGCGATTGTTGTGCTTCTGATTGTCACCCGACTATTTGGGCCTTCGATATCAAGCCCGTCCTCGCCGTTGTGACTGCTTGTGGCTTGATTTAATTTTACGCTGTTCTGACTTCCCGCAACATCAATCCCGTCGTTAAAGGATGAAGGATCCTCACCATTGTTGTTGATGGTGCTATTTTCGACGATCAATGCATTGCCGTCGCCTTCGACCTCTATGCCGTCCTGTCCGGCCAATCGAACAGTGCTGTTGATGACGAACAAAGCATTCCTGGTGCCTTCGACGGATATGTTGTCTTCACTTCCCTCTACGACGCTGTCGATAACGCGAATTTGATTCAGCGCCCCGCCGATCGAGACGGCATCGTCCGACAACTGTCGTGCCACTCTGACATTGGTAAGCGCCACGGCGATGCCATTGCTGCCGTCGTTGACCTGGAGGCCATCTTCACCTCCCTCGATGGCGATGGCGGTGAGCGCGACCGAGATCCCGCTCCCGCCGATCCTGACGATGTCGACCTCCGGGTCGTCACTCCGAATGACGAGCCTGTCCGGTCCCGGGCCTGTAATGGTAACGCTGTCCAGGATCTCGAGCGGGCCGCTCGTCAGCACAATCGCCTGACCGTCGAGTTCGCCGTCAAAGGCGATAGCATCGGCGCCCGCCGCAATGTTGGCGTCGAGAACAGCCTGCCGAAGCGAACCGGCGCCGCTATCCTCGGTATTAACGACTGTGAATGTCAGAGCGCTTGCGGCTGATGTTGACAGCATTCCGAGTGCGCCGAGCGTTACGCCCAAGATCCTGTTCATGGCAGTCTCCCGATTGTCGCTCCGGATGTACGCCAATGGCGAGACTCAGGAGAATGCCGATGATCTGCGACGGAGGGAAGTGGCTCAAAAGCGTGTCGAATGCGGGTTAAATCTCTCCGTCGGGTCCCAGGGTCTCGGCGCGACGCGATAGGAAGAAGGTCGATATCTGGCCCATGTCGCGGATCGCGACCGACCCGCGTGGCTCGAAGACGTAACGGCCCTCCAGGATACGCTGCACGGCCTCGGATACATGGATGCGGTTCGGCATCCCGTGGCTCTCCAATCGGCTCGCCAGGTTCACCGTGTCGCCCCAGACATCGTAGATGAACTTGTGCGTCCCGATCACCCCCGCCACTACCGGACCAGTGTGGATGCCGATCCGGACCTTCAGCGGTGTTCCTGCTTCCCGGGAGATGCGGTCGGTCGCGTCGAGCATGCCGAGCGCCAGTTCGGCGACGGCTTCGGCATGGTCCGGTCTGGGTTCGGGCAGACCGGCTGCCGCCATGTAGGCATCGCCGATCGTCTTGATCTTCTCGATTCCCAGATCGAGGGTCAGGCGATCGAAAGTCGTGAAGACCCGGGTCAGGTACTCCACCAGATGGACGGCCGTCATACGCGAAGCGATCGCCGAGAAACCGACTACGTCACAGAAGAGAATGCTGACCTCTTCCAGCCGATCGGCGATCGCCCTTTCGCCCTGATTCAAGCGGCGGACGATGGAACTGGGCAGGATGTTGTGCAGGAGGACCTCGGACCGTTCCTTTTCGGCTTTGAGCTCGGTGAGATACAGGTGCTCACGATCGCGCCAACGCTTGCGCTCAAGACAGGCACTGATGCGTGCGCGCAGGAGAACCGGGTCGCATGGCTTGGGCAGATAATCTTCCGCCCCGGCTTCGACGCAGCGAATGATGCTTTCGGTCTCGTGGATGCCTGAGATCATGATCACCCGAACTTCGCGGAGCCCCGGATCCGCACGCAGTCGGGTCAGGACCTCATAGCCGTTCATGTCCGGCATCATCAGGTCCAGCAGAACAAGGTCGAACTCACCGTCCGCGAGCATATCGAGCGCTGCGCGCCCGGAGGAAGCGTGCGAAACCATGTGACCGTCGCGAGCGAGCCGCCGGCACAGCAGGTCGCGATTGCTTTCATTGTCGTCGACGACGAGGATTCGGCCGATTTCAGACCTTAGCGCAGGGGCCCCTTCGATCGGCTGAAAGGCACGCATGAGATCGGCCGCAAGGTTATCGGCGTCCTCATTGCCGGTCCGGTCTGCCTCGCGACGCGAGAAGTCAACCACGCTATCCAACTGTGAAAGCAGGCGACGGGCCTCGGTAAGGACGCGCTCGATGTCCGGCCGCAGGGCGCCCAGGTCGACGCTGTCGCATTCATCCAGGATCAGTTCGCTGTAGCCCATGATTGCGTTCAGCGGCGTGCGC
The DNA here is from genome assembly GCF_039839375.1 of Inquilinus sp. CAU 1745. Lineage (NCBI taxonomy): Bacteria > Pseudomonadati > Pseudomonadota > Alphaproteobacteria > Rhodospirillales > Rhodospirillaceae > Inquilinus > Inquilinus sp. CAU 1745. The sequence continues at coordinate 114,594 of NZ_JBDOQU010000012.1, read as the reverse complement.
AGGTCGTGGCGCAGTTTGGCTTCGACAATCGCCAAGTCGCCGTCGGAAGCAATGTCCGGCATTCCTGCCGGATCGAGCAGACGGTCCAGCAACTCGGCCAGAGTTCGGACGGCGCCAAGAATGCGGCCCAGATCGGCCAGGATTGCATGGAGACCAAGGCGCTCGGCCTCCTCGACGACAATCTCCTGATAGCCGATGATCGAAGTGACCGGCGCGAGCAACTCTTGACGGATGTGAGCCAGGCTGGCGCGGCGCTGGCGCTCGATCAGAGAGTCGGTCGTGGTCACCGGTCGGCAGGCTCCGTGGCCACCTCGGCACGGGATGCCCCGAGGAGGCGTTCGATCTTGTCGAGCAACCGACCGAACTCCACCGGCTTGGTGTCATACTCGTCGCACCCCGCCTGAAGAGCCTGCTCGCGATCCGTGGACATGGCGTGGGCGGTCAGGGCGACGACTGGAATATCCCGCGTGTCGGGCCGTGACTTCAACCGCCTCGTTACTTCCCACCCGTCGAGCACGGGGAGGCTCATATCCATGAGGATCAGGTCTGGGCGCCGACCGACTGCGAGGTTGAAGCCGGCCTCTCCGTCTATCGCAATCAGGACCTCGAAGCCCTTGCGCACAAGCCTGCGCGAGAGCATGTCGCGGTTCATTTCATTGTCTTCGACCAGGAGGATTGTCGCCAAGCGTCCGCCTCCCCAGAGTTGCCAATAGCGGGGCGCCGGCCCGCGATTGGCGTTGGATTAAAGGTTACGACACGGCCAGACGCCGCGCCAGCATTTCACGGATGACCCGGATCAACTCCGACCGCCGATACGCACCCTTATGGAATACGCGTTCGGCGTGGTCCCGAAGCCACTCGGCCTCATTACGCGAGAGATCCTTGGCCGTTATCACGACCACCGGAATCGTCCGTAAGGTTTCGGCCTGCCGCATGGTCTCGAGCATCTCGAGGCCGTCCATCTCAGGCATCATGAGGTCAAGCAGCACGAGCGCCGGCGTGGAATCGCTGAGCGCCTCCAGGCCCTCTCGGCCATTGGTCGCCTCACGCACACGCCAGCCTTCCCTGGTCAGCATCCGCCGAAGCACGTCCCGTGTCGCGGGGTCGTCATCGACCACGAGCACTTCGCCCGTCCCGTCGACGGCGCGGTACCGCGTGAGCAGCCGGAGCAAGGATTCGGTATCGACCGGCTTGACGAGGAAGTCGGTCGCGCCGAGCGCATAGCCCATCTCCCGGTCGCCCAGGACGGTGACCATGAGCACAGGGATGTCGGACACGTCCGGATCCTGTTTCAGCGAGCGCAGGACGGACCAACCATCCATCTCGGGCATGATCACGTCGAGCGTGATTGCGTCCGGCCGGGTTTGTCGTGCCAGCCTCAGCCCTTCGGCCCCGCTCATCGCGTGGATCACGCGGTAGCCATGCGCGCCAAGTTCGCGCTCCAAGAGTGCATGAGTGGAGCGTTCGTCGTCGATCACGAGGATCGTGCCGCTACGGCCACGCACGAGGTCGACGGTGCTCCGCTCGATCGTTTCACCCTCCCGGATCGCCGGCAGAAGGACGGTGAACGTCGAACCCTTGCCATGTTCGCTCTCCACTCGCACGTCGCCGCCGAGCATGCGGCAGAAGTGCTTGGTGATGGCGAGACCGAGACCGGTGCCGCCGTAATGGCGCGTGGTCGAGGCATCGGCCTGCGTGAAGGGTTGGAACAGCTTGGCAAGTTGCTCCTGCGTCATCCCGATACCGGTATCGGTGACGCGAAACTCCAGCCATTGCCCCGAATCGTCGGCCAGCCGGCGCGCGCTCAACGTGATCTGGCCATCCTGGGTGAACTTCGCGGCATTGCTCAGAAGGTTGAAGAGGTTCTGGCGTACTTTCGTCGGGTCGGAGCGCATACGGCCAAGCTCGCCCTCGAACAGAACTTCGAGTGTGTTGTTCTTGCGCTCGATCAGCGGTTCGATTGTGGTCCGGACGTCGTTCAGCATCGCCGCAACGTCGAATTCCTCGATAAACACATCCATCTTCCCGGCTTCGATCTTCGACAGGTCAAGTATGTCGTTGATCAAGGCGAGCAGATGCCGGGCGGCCGAACGGATCTTCTCAAGGTCAGCCGCCAAACCGTGCTGTCCCAACTCGTCCGCCTCTTCGAGCAGCATCTCGCTATAGCCGATAATGGCGTTGAGCGGCGTCCGGAGTTCATGGCTCATGTTGGCGAGGAACTGGCTTTTCGACTGGTTTGCTTCCTCGGCTTGATCCTTGGCGACCAGCAGTTCGGCGTGCTTCAGGGCGCGGTCGCGCGCGGTCTCCTGGAATACCTTGAGCGCCGCTGCCATCTCGCCGATTTCATCGTGACGATGTAGTGCTGGCACCGTGATCTCGGTATTGCCCGCAGCAAGCTCCCTCATGGCGCCGATAATCCTGGCCATCGGCCGAACCAGATTGCTGGCGCCGAACCAGCCGAGTGCAAGCGCAAGCGCGCAGGATATGGCGCCAAGCACCAGGAATTGCGTCTGCAATCGTCCAAGACCGGCGAGCGCAACATCCGTCGCGACGGCGGCGTGGAGTTCCCAATGCGGGTCGGCGAACGGCGGCTGCGCCCGGGAGAACGCGGTCGCGACCAGGTACGGACGCTCGGCGAGTTGAACCTCGCGGATAGCGTCGTCTCCATGAGCACCGAAGGACGCGTCGGCCTCGATCAGGTCGGAGGCATAGGGAGTCGTGTAAAGGGTAACGTGACTCTGATCCTGGCCGCGTCCCCGGGGCTGTCCCTCGGTCTCTTCGGACTTCGCGTGCTCGCTCGTGAGCAGCGCCACGATCAGGTCCTGGCCTTGTTCCGTGCCGGCGATCGAAATCTGCTCGAGACGGCCCTGCACCCGGTCCCACCCGACGACGCCGACCAGGCTCCCGATCACCAGATCCGGATCGTAATTCGCCCGGATCGGCATGGCGAGGATCATCGAGAGGCCCGGCCGAAGCTCTACATGCTGGACATCGCCTTGGTAGATTTCGCCAACTTGCGTGGCCGCGAAGAACGGCTCTTCCGCAAGAGATCGGCCGATATTGGCCGGATCCGCCGCGGCAACCGCCGTGCCGTGCCGATTGACGACCAGCAGGTCGGCGAAGTGCGGATACTGCTCGCGAAGACGTGGTAGCTCGGCAGCGATGCCGCCGCTTGCATCGTCGATCAGGACCTCCTGCATGACTTGCAGTCGGCTCCAGGTCGACAAATCGACCAAGGCATCGCTGAAAAACAACTCGAACTGGCGAAGCGTGTCACGAGCGACGAGGGTCAATTCGGAATCGACCAGATGCCGCAGAGCCTGCTTCGCTGTGATGAAGGAACCGATCGCCACTGCACAGAGCGGCAGGAGCGCGCAGAGCACGAACAACGCGATCGACTTCTCGCGGATTTTCAGATGCGTGCGCCGTGGGCGGGGCGCATCACCGCCGACGGCCCGGCCAGGGTCGGCCGATACCGACCAATCTCCAGTCTTGGACGACCCGGAAGGCGACATCGCACCCCACACCGTCGGTAGTCAGGGTTGCCGAACCGATCCCGCCGTCCAAGCCGATCCCCGACCGGGGCGCCGGGAAATCGTCGTCACTCGATTATTTGTACGGTAGGCGGATGGCGCAACACAATGACAAATCAAAGCCGCCCGACGAAAGATTTTCGACTTTTAGTTCTCCGGCGACTGGTTACATCACCGCGATCAGCCGGCCGCCGCCGGCGGTGGTGGAGACGGGGGCGCGGGCGCCGGGGGCGAGGCGGAGGCGTTCGACGGAGCCGCCGTCGAGCTGGTAGACCACGACGATGGTCCGTGCGGAATGCCGGTTGCCGACGAAGATGGCGGGCCGGCCTTCGAAGGACCCGCGCGCCAGGTAGGCGGGCCCGTTCTCCGCGATGGTTTCCAGCCCGGCCGCGCCGGCGTCCTGGAGGCCCGTATCCTCATAGCCGTAGGGCCACAGCTCCTCCCCCGGCTTGGCGAGGTCCGCGCAAGCCGACAGGGCGAAGGCGGCCGCCGCCGTGATCAGGAGGCCCGGAATCTTGGTCATGATCGTCATGATATCTCCCTGATGTCTTCGTCGGACGACATGGATCGTGGCAGAACTCTATGATGGCTCGCGGCTTCGCGCCACCGGCCACCCTAATCGGGGGAGGAATCGCGAGGTCAGGAGCGTGAGGAACCGCCTCAGGGAATCGAGCGACCGACCCGGTCGCTCCGGGTCCAGCAGGTCGGTTTCCGTCAGCGCCTTCTCCTCCTCCGTCAGTTCGGGCGGGACGAAGGGGCGGAGCGAGCGTTCGGAACCGCGCAACCCCTCCACCGCCTGGATGAAGGAGGCCGACCGCGCGAAAGCCTCACCCGCCTCCTCCACGCTCTTCCCCAGATGCTCGGCCAGGAGCCGGTTGCGGAACGCGACGATGGCCCGGCGGAGGTCGCGATCCTCTTCCCCGGCTTCCACGGCCAGGTCGCACTCCGTGTCCAGCCCCAAGGACCGGTTGTTGAGGTTCGACGAACCGACCCGCAGCAGCCTGTCGTCGATCACCATCACCTTGGCGTGGACATAGATCGGCGTTCCACCCTCCGTCACCGGCGTATAGAGCCGGAAGCGTCCATGGGTGTCGGACCGTCCGATCAGGGAGAGAAGCCGCGCGCGGGCCGATCCCATCACCTCTTCCTCCAGCCAGCCGTCGGCGGTCTCCGGGTTCACGACCACGATCTCCGGCCCTTCGGGCTCTCCCAACCGCCGGACGATGGCCTCCGCGATCCGGCGGGAAGCAAAGTACTGGCTTTCCAGATAAATTGTCCGCTGTGCCGAACCTATGGCTTGAAGATAGAGCGCCTCGATCTCCCGCGCTTCCGGCTGGTCTTCATGTTCCGGCTGGGATCGGGCGATGGCGACGTCGATATCGCGCAGCATCGGCGCCAGCCCGTCCGGCCAGAGGTCGCCGCCTTCCGGCGGGACGGGAAGTCCCTCGCCGGTGGCTTGACGCCATCGCTCCCGCGCAAGTTCGCCCAGCGCCCTGGCGACTTCCCCGTCGACGGCCGTCGTCACGTCGTGCCAGGGGCCGTGAAGGCTGCCGTCCGGTCGCCGCCTGTTGGGGTTGCGGTCGGCATGGTCGGAGGTGTCCCAGCGATCCACCGTTATGTCGATGCCGCCGCAGAAGGCCAGGGCGTCGTCGATCACCACGATCTTCTGGTGATGGCAGGCGGCGACGGGATGGTGGCGGTCCAGCTTGAAGCGGACCCGACGCCGGCTGGCCATCTGCAGCAGGACCAGCGGCATGATGCCGTGCCCCAGCGACTGCACGATTCCCGGATCCCATTTCAGCAGGTGGATTCGGAGATCTGGTCGCTCCCGCACCAGCCAGCGGAGGAACCGCCCCAGCCGGTTCGGCGCATCCTGCCGGTGGCCGTCCCGTTCGAGCGTGATGCGGGTGTCGAAGTCCCAGCCGACCAGAAGGATCGAATGGCGCGCCTTCATCATCGCCGATTTCGCCGCCGTGAAGTAATCGGCGGCGTCAACGATCGGCGTCATCCGGCCGGCGCGGGCGATGCGCCAGCAGGTCTCTCCCGGACGGAGAATCGGCTTCCTGTCGGCTGGAGGGCTGTCCATCGCATCGTCCGTCATGGCCGGAGGCGTCCTGGGAGAACTATTCCCGCCGCCCGAGGAACTGGCCGAGGGGTTCCAGCGGTTCCAGATGATCGCAGAAGATCTTGACCGCGGCCAGTAGCGGAACCGCAATCAGCACGCCCGCCGCGCCCCACAGCCAGCCCCAGACCAGCAGGGAAAGGAAGATGACCACCGGGTTCAGGGTCAGACGCCGGCCCAGCAGCATCGGCGTGAGGAACTGGCCTTCCAGCGAGGTCAGGCCGAAGAAGATGAGCGGCGGGACCATTGCCTGGAACACCGTTTCGAAGGTCAGGAGCGAGATGGTCGCGATCACCGTCAGCGAGACCAGCGACCCCAGGTAGGGGATGAAGTTCAGGAGCCCCGCCATCGCGCCCCACAGATAGGGATTGGGCAGGCCGCACCACCACATGGCCAGCGTCGTCGCGATGCCCAGGCAGGTGTTCACCGCCGTGATGGTGAAGAGATACCAGGAGACGTCGCGCTGCGCGTGGCGCGCTATCTCCACCGCCCGCCGCTTGTCCTGGAGCCTCGGCAGCACCGTGACCAGCTTGCGAAGGAAGAGATCTCCCGACGCCAGAAGGAAATAGAGCAGGACGAGCGTAACCGCCGCCGACGCGATCACCGACGCCGTGCCGGTGAGGAAGCTGGCGGCGACGCTGGGTCCCTGGATGACGACCGGAACCGGGTTGACGCCTTCATCGCCACCGCCCTGGTCGCCATTGTCGGTCAGCGTCTGCACCTGCTGGGTCGCTTCCTCCATCCCCTGCATGGCGTCGCGGATGCCGGCTAGCTTCGATCGCGCCTCCAGGAAGGAATAGGGCGCGCGGTTGATCCAGTCCTGCGCCGGGCCGGACAGCCACCAGCCGACGACCGCGACCATGCCCAGCACCGAAATGAGCACTATCGCCGCGCCGACGCCGGTCGGAATCCTCATCCGCTCCAGCCGCTGCACCACGGGCGTCAGCAGCAGGTTGAACAGGAAGGCCAGCACGATGGGGATGAAGAGAGCCTTCGCCATATAGAGCGCGGCGAAGGTCATGATAACGAAGATGCCAGTGACGGAGATCGCCGTCACCATCTGCCGGTTGATCGCCACCTCCGCCGGCGGCGGGGGCGGATCGTCCTTCACGGCCTCGTCGGTGGTCTGGTCCTGAACGTTTTCGGAGATGCTGGCGCCGGTCATGCCAAGAGGAACGCTCCGGGGAGGCTGTTGATCCCGGCGATGTGAATATCCCGCCAACTGGACAGGTTGAACGCCGACAATGTAGCCGTTGACCCAACCTCTGGGGGGCTGCACCGTCGGCGGATCATTCGCCGGAGACGCCGCCATGCCCATCGCCCCAATCCAGCCCGTCACCCTTGCCGGCCGGTTCGTCCGGTTGGAGCCGATCGAGGAGCGCCATCGGGAAGGCCTCCGCGCCGCCGCCGACGATCCCCGCATCTGGCCCTACATGCCGATGAACGGCGCGCCGGGGGCGGATTTCGACCGGATGGTCACCGATGCGATCGCCGCGAAGGAAAGCGGGACGATGCTGCCCTTCGTCGTCCGCCGCCTGTCGGACGACACGGTCGTCGGGTCCTCCCGCTATCTCAACATCGCGGTCGAGGACGGCAATCTGGAGATCGGCTGGACCTGGTACGCGCCGGCCGCATGGGCGGGCGCGGTCAATCCAGATTCCAAGCGGCTGATGCTGAGCCACGCGTTCGAGACGCTGGGCGCGGTGCGCGTCGGCCTCAGATGCGACGGGCGCAACCAGAGAAGCCACGACGCCATCCTGCGGCTGGGCGCGGTGAAGGAAGGGGTGTTGCGCCGCCACAAGCTGGTCCATGACGGCTTCATCCGGGACACGGTCCAGTTCAGCATCCTGGCGGAGGAATGGCCCGCCGTGCGCGACGGGCTGGACCGCCGCCTCGCCCTTTTCGGCGAGGCCGCCGCCGTCTAAGGTGCGGCGTCCTTTAGACATCCTCATCCAACGGAGAGAAGCAGAATCATGGCCGGAACCATCGATGCGCGATTGAAGGAGCTGGGTGTAACCCTGCCGCAGGCCGCCGCCCCCGCCGCGAACTACGTGCCCGCCGTCCGGTCTGGCGCGATGCTCTATATCTCCGGTCAGCTGCCGATGGCGAATGGCGAGATCAAGGTCAAGGGCAAGCTGGGCGGCGGCGTCTCGCTTGAAGACGGCGCGGAGGCGGCGCGGCTCTGCGCGCTGAACATCGTCGCCCAGGCGAAGGCGGCGCTGGACGGCGATCTGGACCGGGTGGTCCGGGTGGTCAAGCTGGTCGGCTTCGTCAACTCCGCACCCGACTTCACGGACCAGCCGAAGGTGGTCAACGGCGCGTCGAACATGATGGCCGACATCTTCGGCGATAAGGGCAAGCATGCCCGGTCGGCCGTCGGCGTCGGCGCACTGCCGTTCGATGTCTCGGTCGAGGTCGAAGCGATTCTGGAAGTCTCCTGAGGTTGGAGGCCTTGTCGCGGGCGGGGCGGGCTTCCAGATGGAAGACGATATGAAGGCCCTCCCCCATGCCCGACGGCGATAGTCCCGTCATCCTGAAGCTGGTCGCCGACCTGACCGCGATCCCGGCGGAGGAGTGGGATGCCTGTGCCGGCCAGGACAACCCCTTCCTCACCCATGCCTTCCTGACGGCGCTGGAGGAATCCGGTTCGGCGACCGGCGAGGCGGGCTGGCAGCCCCACCATCTGATCCTGGAGGATGAGCGGACAGGCCGTCTGCTGGGCGCGGTCCCGATGTATCTGAAGGGTCATTCCTTCGGCGAGTATGTCTTCGACCATGGCTGGGCCGACGCCTATGAGCGCGCGGGCGGACGCTACTATCCGAAGCTGCAGGCCTGCGTCCCCTTCACGCCGGTTCCCGGCCCCCGGCTGCTGGTCCGGCCCGGCGTCGATTCCGGTCATGCGGCCGATCTGCTAGTCGACGGGCTGCGGCAGGTTTGCGACCGGATGGGCGTCTCCTCCGTCCATGTGACCTTCGCGACCGAACCGGAATGGGCGCGGTTCGGAGAGGCCGGATGGCTGCTCCGCACCGGAGAGCAGTTCCACTGGGAGAATCGCGGCTACGCCACCTTCGATGATTTCCTCGACACCCTGGCGAGCCGGAAGCGCAAGACCATCAGGCGGGAACGAAGGGCGGTGGAGGAAGCCGGGGTGAGCTTGCGGATCCTCACCGGCGACGATCTGAAGCCCCATCACTGGGACGCCTTCTTCGATTTCTACCAGAACACCAGCGACCGCAAATGGGGTTTTCCCTATCTGACGCGCGCCTTCTTCGAGTTGATCGGGGAGAGGCTGGCAGACCGGATCGCGCTGGTCATGGCGGAGCAGGACGGCCACCCGATCGCCGGCGCGCTCAATTTGATTGGCGGCGACGCGCTTTACGGACGCAACTGGGGATGCATCGTCGACGTTCCCTTCCTGCATTTCGAGGCCTGCTACCACCAGGCGATCGAATTTGCGATCGAACGGGGACTGAAACGCGTGGAGGCCGGAGCCCAGGGCCAGCACAAGATCCAGCGCGGCTACCTGCCGGTGCGGACCTACAGCGCCCACTGGATCCGCGATCCCGCGCTGCGCGGGCCGGTGGCGCAGTTCCTGGAACGGGAGAGGCAGCAAGTGGATTGGGAGATCGAGGCCCTTTCGGCCGATTCCCCCTACAGACGAACGGAGGATAACTGCCCATGAACGCTCAACGGCTCCTTGGAACCTTGCTGGGCGGCGGCCTTTCCGGCGCCCGGCGCGGAAGGTCTGGCGGCCTGATGATGCGGGGCGGCCTGGGCGGCGGCTTTGGCGGCACGCTCGGCCGCGCCGCGACCAGCCGCGGCGGCCTCGCCCTGCTGGGCGGGCTGGCGGCGGCGGCCTACGAGCATTTCAACCAGAGCCGGAACCGCCGACCGGGCCATGCGCCCTCCTCCGGCCCTCCGTCAGTTCCTCCTCCACCGCCGGGCATGACCGCCGGCCGTCCCGCGACCGAACCTCCGCCACCCCCGCCGGCCGCCGCGTCGGGAATGTCGGACGAGGATCTGGCGCTCCTGCTGGTCCGCGCCATGGTCGCCGCCGCCAAGGCCGACGGAGAGATCGACGCCGATGAGCGCGGGCGCATCCTGAAGCAGCTTGAAGAAGCCGGCGCGGATGCCGACGACCGGGCTTTCGTGGAGCGGGAGTTCGCGACGCCGCTGGATGTCGACGCGCTGGCGGCCGAGGCCCGCGATCCTACCGTCGCCGCGGAACTCTATGCCGCCTCCGCCATGGCGATCGACGCCGACACGCCGGCGGAGAAGCTCTATCTCCAGCTCCTGGCGACGAAGCTGGGCCTTCCGAACGATCTGGTCGCCTCCATCGATGCCCGGATCGAGGATTCCGCCCCATGAGCCAATGGTATTTCAGCCAGAACGGCCAGCAGACCGCGCCGATGAGCCATTCCGAAGCGGTGGCCTATGCCCGGACCGCGACTGGCGCCTTCTGCTGGCGGGAGGGTTTCGGCGAATGGCTGCCGGTCGCCCAGGTCCCGGAGTTGATGGGCGGCGGCGCCCATTCCCCGACCATGGTCGCGCCGCCCCAGCCCCCGGCGGCCCGCATCCGTGCGGACGACATCGACTTCAAGATCGTCGGCCATGAGATGCAGTTCGTGGAGATCGAGCTGGATTCGGGCGAGAGCGCGATCGCCGAGGCCGGGTCGATGATGTTCAAGGATTCCTCGATCGAGATGACGACCATCTTCGGCGACGGCTCCGGTCCCGAGGATGGCGGCTTCATGGACAAGCTGCTGGGCGCGGGCAAGCGGGTGCTGACCGGGGAGAGCCTGTTCACCACCGTCTTCACCCATAACGGGTCCGGCAAGGGCAGAGTCGGCTTCGGCGCGCCCTTTCCGGGAACCATCATGGCGATCCGGCTGACCGAGGTCGGCGGCCGGCTGATCTGCCAGAAGGACAGCTTCCTGGCCGCCGCGAAGGGCGTATCGGTGGGCATCCACTTCCAGCGCAGGATCCTGACCGGCCTGTTCGGCGGCGAAGGCTTCGTCATGCAGAAGCTGGAAGGCGATGGCTGGGTCTTCGTCCATATGGGCGGCGCTGTCATCGAGCGGGAACTGGCGGCCGGGGAGACCCTCCATGTCGACACGGGCTGCCTCGCCGCGCTGACCGACACGGTGGAGTACGACATCGTCCGGGCCGGCGGCATCAAGACCATGATGTTCGGCGGCGAAGGCGTCTTCTTCGCGACCCTGCGCGGCCCCGGCAAGGTCTGGCTGCAAAGCCTGCCCTTCTCCCGCCTCGCCGGCCGCATGCTGGCGGCCGCGCCGCAGCGGAACGGCAATCAGGGCGAAGGCGGGGCCTTCCGAATCACGCTGGGCGACCGGTGATAGGCTAAAAAATCGTCATGCCGGACTTGATCCCATAGGCGCTAACTTTGGTCGTAATTTTCCCCTCTCCTGCTTGCGGGAGAGGGAGGGACCCGCCGCGAAGCGGTGGGAGGGTGAGGGTTTTGAAGGCGAGGGTGTGAGGCTCACCGCCTCAAAGTTAGCGCCTATGGGACTTGATCCGGCATCCAGGGGCCTTGACCTCAGGAGCTGTCCGGTGTCCGGCAAAGGCTGAAGCGCCGGAGCCGCTGGATTCCCGATCGGGTCGGGAATGACCAAAAAGGGAATGGACAGGCTCAGTAAGGCACCTTGTCCGGCTTCACCGCCCATTCGCGGAAGACCTCCAGCGCCTCATCGCCCATGAAACGCTCCATCGGCAGGGAGCGGCCGTCCGGCGGCAGCGCGATTTCGCGATAGAGGAAGGCGTCGTCGAAATCGATCTCCGCGGCGTCGTCCTGGGTGTTGGCGAACCAGATCCGGTCGACCCGCGCCCAATAGGCCGACGCCAGGCACATCGGGCAGGGCTCGCAGCTTGTATAGAGATCGCATCCGGCAAGCGTGAAGGCGCCGAGAGTCCGGCAGGCTTCGCGGATCGCCATCACCTCGGCATGAGCCGTCGGGTCGTTGGTCGAGGTGACGGCGTTCCAGCCCTCCCCCACGATCTCCCCGTTCCTGACCACCACCGCGCCGAACGGCCCGCCGCGATTGGCCCGCATGTTCTCTCGCGACAGCTCGATCGCGCGCCGCATGAAGCGTTCTCTGCTCAAGGGAGGTTGGCTCCGGTGATGGGGGGGGAGGGAGTTTTCCCCTCACCCAGCCCTCTCCCCGGCGGGGAGAGGGCTACCTTTTACCCTCGCCCCGTTGGGGAGAGGGAGGGACCCGCGAAGCGGGAGGGTGAGGGGCGTTCGGTAGCTACTCGACCAGTTCGGGCTCCTTCTCACGGGCGTTGCCTTGGTCGGCGTCCGGATAGGTGAAGGTCAGTTTGTCGTCCGCCACGCCGATGCACACCGGTCCGCCCTGGGCCAGCTTGCCGAACAGAAGCTCGTTGGCGAGCGGCTTCTTGATGTGCTCCTGGATGACGCGGGCGAGCGGGCGGGCGCCGTAGAGCTTGTCGTAGCCCTTCCGGACCAGCCACTGCCTTGCGTCGTCATCCAGTTCGATGGTGACCCGCCGGTCGGCGAGCTGGGTTTCGAGCTGGATGATGAACTTGTCCACCACCTGCCCGACGATCTCCGGCGTCAGGTGGCCGAAGGGGATGATCGCATCCAGCCGGTTGCGGAATTCCGGCGTGAACAGGCGGTTGATCGCCTCCTGGTCCTCGCCGTCCCGGTCGGACCGTTCGAACCCGATGGCGTTCTTCGCCAGATCGGTGGCCCCGGCGTTGGTCGTCATGATCAGGATGACGTTGCGGAAATCGACGGACTTGCCGTTATGGTCGGTCAGCTTCCCGTAATCCATCACCTGCAGCAGGATGTTGAAGACGTCCGGGTGCGCCTTCTCGATCTCGTCCAGCAGCAGCACCTGATGGGGATGCTGGTCGACGGAATCGGTCAGAAGGCCGCCCTGGTCGAAGCCGACATAGCCCGGCGGCGCGCCGATCAACCGGCTGACGGCATGCCGTTCCATGTATTCCGACATGTCGAAGCGCGTCAGCTCGATCCCCAGAGCGTGGGCGAGCTGGCGGGCCACCTCCGTCTTGCCGACGCCCGTGGGGCCGGAGAAGAGGTAGTTGCCGATCGGCTTCTCCGGCTCCCGCAAGCCGGCGCGGGCCAGCTTGATCGCCGAGGCCAGCGCGTCGATCGCGTTCTCCTGCCCGAACACCAGCGTCTTCAGGTCACGCTCCAGGCCGCGCAGGACCTCCTTGTCGTCGCGGCTGACGCTCTTGGGCGGGATGCGCGCGATCTTGGAGACCACGTTCTCCACATCCTTGACGCCGATCGTCTTCTTCCGGCGCGAGGGCGGCAGCAGCATCTGCGCCGCGCCGACCTCGTCGATCACGTCGATCGCCTTGTCCGGCAGCTTGCGGTCGCCGATATAGCGCGCAGACAGCTCCACCGCCGTGCGGATGGCCTCCTTGGTGTAGCGCACATGGTGGTGCTTCTCGTAATAGGGCTTCAGCCCCTCCAGGATCTTGATCGCGTCGATCACCGAAGGCTCGTTCACGTCGATCTTCTGGAAGCGGCGGACCAGCGCCCGGTCCTTCTCGAAATAGTTCCGGTATTCCTTGTAGGTCGTGGACCCGATGCAGCGCAGCGCGCCCGAGGCCAGCGCCGGCTTCAGCAGGTTGGACGCGTCCATCGCCCCGCCGGAGGTCGCGCCGGCGCCGATCACGGTGTGGATCTCGTCGATGAAGAGGACGGAATTATCCATCGCCTCCAGTTCCGACAGCACGGCCTTCAGCCGCTCCTCGAAATCGCCGCGATAGCGGGTGCCAGCCAGGAGAGCGCCCATGTCGAGCGAGAAGATGGTCGCCGCCGCCAGCACCGGCGGCACGTCCAGATCGACGATCCGCTTCGCCAGACCCTCGGCGATGGCGGTCTTGCCGACGCCGGGATCGCCGACATAGAGGGGGTTGTTCTTCGACCGGCGGCAGAGGATCTGGATCGTGCGCTCGATCTCCAACTCGCGGCCGATCAGCGGGTCGATCTTGCCCTTCAGCGCCTTCTCGTTGAGGTTGACGCAATAGGCCTGGAGCGCTTCCGTCCCCTTCTTGACCACCTTCTCCGCCTGCGAATCCTCGTCCGCGCCGGATACCCGCCGGGTTTCCGTCGTGGTGCGCTGGGCGGTCTTGGCGATGCCGTGGGAGATGTAGTTGACGGCGTCGAACCGCGTCATGTCCTGCTCCTGCAGGAAATAGACGGCGTGGCTTTCCCGTTCGGAGAAGAGCGCGACCAGCACGTTGGCGCCCGTCACCTCCTCCCGGCCCGACGACTGGACATGGATGGCCGCGCGCTGGAGCACGCGCTGGAAGCCGGCCGTCGGCTTCGCGTCCTCGCCCCGCCCGGTGACCAGGTTGGCGAGTTCGGTGTCGAGATATTTGGTCAGATCCTGGCGCAGCCGGTCGATATCGACCGTGCAGGCGCGCATGACGGCAATGGCGTCCTGGTCTTCCGACAAGGCGAGCAGGAGGTGTTCCAGCGTCGCATATTCGTGTCGCCGGTCGTTGGCGAGGGCCAGGGCCCGGTGCAGGGTCTGCTCGAGGTTTCGTGAGAGCATGCCAACGTCCCTTAAGTCATCGTGCGGATGTCAATCCTTCTCCATAATGCATTGGAGAGGATGCTGGTGCCTTCGAGCGAAGTCCATGACCTGCGTCACCTTGGTCTCGGCGATCTCGTAGGTGAAGACGCCGCACACGCCCACCCCGCGGCGGTGGACATGCATCATGATCTGCGTCGCCTCGTCCCGGTTCTTGTTGAAGAACCGCTCCAGGACGTGAACGACGAACTCCATGGGCGTGTAGTCGTCATTCAGCATCAAGACCTTGTACATCGCCGGTTTCTTGGTCTTCGGCTTCTGCTGGACAATGACGCCGGTGCCCGTCCCGTCGTCGCCATTTCTCTCGATGTCGCTCATGCGTGAACGCCAAGCCCGTGCCTGAAAACCAATCTTACCCGCCCATCCGGTGGTGTGTCTGTCTTAAAGGATGATATTGGATCGCCGGGGCAGGAAGGAAGCCCCCATGGCGGAAGCGATGGGCCACGAGCCATCGTCTTCCCGACCCAGATGGATCGGGAAGCGAGGTGATTCAAGGATATCCGGCCGCCCCGGTCGCTATTGCGGATCGGCGAAACCCGCGCTCATCGCGGAGATGCGGCCCTGCCGCTTCGCCCCCAGCGCCCAGGCGAAATCGCCGCCGGCCGGGCTGACGGTCGATTGCAGCACCAGCCGGGGCGGCATCAGGGAGCGGGCGGGCCCGTGGGGCGACAGCGGCACCTCCGTCGTCACGTCTCCATCGGTGCGGAAGACCAGCGCGGTCGCGGCGTCGGGGATCAGGATCTCCGTCGGGCCTTCCGTCTGGGCGTAGCCGACCAGATACTCCTCCCCGTCGACCATGGCGAAGACCGATATCCGCTGGTCGTGGAGCCCGGTCCAGCCGGTATAGCCGTGATTGTCCAGCCTGGAGTCGATGGTCATCCAGACGGCGTCCGGCGGCTGGTAGAGCATCACCCTGCCCTGCTCGGCGGGCTGGGCGTAGGCCTGCCCGGCCAGGGTCGAGAAGGCCTCGGCGGAAAGGGAGCCGGTGTCGTTCACGCCCATCACGATGTTGGTGATGATGCCCGGCGCGGCGATCCCCAGCAGCAGCGCCTGGCGGGCGTCCCGCTTGTGGTTCAGCGCGAAGGAGATGCCCATGCCGACCAGGAAGAAGAGCAGCAGCCCGAACAGATAGCCGACGCCCGGAATGGGCGTCTCCGGCGCGGCGGCGAAGGTGGCCGCCGTTCGTGACAGGGTCGGCAGGCACCCGCCGAACCCGCCGACGATGATGTTGATCAGCCAGACCATAGCCTCCCCGGCGCCTCCCCTCCCCCGGCGTCGTCCGTCCTGACGGAAGAATGACGCTGTTGTTTGCCGCCGGGCGAGAGTTCTTCTAGAGTCGAAGGTGAAGAGCGTTGAATTATTTCAAATTTTGCTCAGAATTGATGCTTGATCTTTCGGGGAGGACTTCATGGCGCATCGTGGGAGCTGTCATTGCGGACGCGTGGCGTTCGAGGTCGAGGGCGAGATCGACCGGCTGATGGAATGCAACTGCTCCCATTGCAGCCGAAAGGGTTTCCTCCTCTGGTTCGGCCCACGCGACGCGTTGCGCATCACGACGCCCTCGCCCGGCCTGACCAGCTACCAGTTCAACAAGCACGTCATCACGCACCAGTTCTGCCCCACCTGCGGCTGCGCGCCCTTCGCCTTCGGCACGGACCCGTCCGGCAACGAGGTCGCGGCGATCAATGCCCGCTGCCTGGAAGATTTCGACCGGTCGGCCGTAGAGATCGTTCAGGTGGATGGGAGGAGCCATTAACCCCCTCACCCTCCCGCTTCGCGGGTCCCTCCCTCTCCCACAAGGGGAGAGGGTAAGTTGGTAGCCCTCTCCCCTTGTGGGAGAGGGTTGGGTGAGGGGGTGTACCCTTATTCCTCCCCCTCCTCCTCATGATCGTCATGGCCGCCCTCGACGTCGATGGGGACGCCGGGGAGGGCCTTGCCGGTGCGGATGGCGAGTGCGGATTTGACGTGGCTGACGTTCGGCGCGGCGGTGAGCTGGGTGGTCAGGAAGCGCTGATAGCTGTCCCAATCCTCCGCCACCACCTTCAGCAGGAAGTCCGTCTCGCCCGCCAGCATGTGGCATTCGCGGACCAGCGGCCAGGTCGCGACCAGCGATTCGAACTGCCGCAGGTCGCTCTCCGCCTGGCTGGAAAGACCCACCTGGGCGAACACGGTGACGCCGAAGCCAAGGGATTCGGCATGGATGTCGGCATGGTAGCCGCGGATGAAGCCCGCCTCCTCCAGCGCGCGGACGCGCCGCAGGCAGGGAGGGGCGGAAATGCCGGCGCGCCGCGCCAGCTCCACATTCGTCATCCGGCCGTCATCCTGGAGATCGCGCAGGATTCGGCGGTCGATGCGATCCAGCTTAACACGACGCATGGGTTGTCTCATGAAAGTAAGGTGCCAGTTTTGTGAAAGGATATTACGCAAACGCGGCGCGGACGCAAGTCTTAACGCCCCTATAGATATTGCCGATCCATATTGGTTGAGCGGTTGCGCCCGCCAATACCCAGGATCATAGTGCGGCGCACATAAATCACCGTCCGTTCATGACTTCAATCCCCACCTGCTGGATTCTCACCGACGGCAAGCAAGGCATGATCAACCAGTGCCTGGCCTTGGCCGAATCCGTCGCCCGGACCGTTATCGACAAGCGCGTCGCCCTGCGCACGCCCTGGCGGCAGTTGAGCCCCTGGCTGCGGCTGGGCGGCCTGCTGGCGATGGCGCCGGAGAGCGACCCGATCGAGCCGCCATGGCCGGACATCGTCGTCGCCTGCGGCCGCCAGTCCGTCGTCCCGGCATTGCGGGTCAGGCGGAAATCCGGCGGCGCCGTCTTCACGGTCTATGTCCAGGACCCGGTGATCGACCCCGGCCACTTCGACCTGGTGGTCGCCCCCCGGCACGACTGGCGGCCGGAATGGGAGAAGGCGACCAACGTCATCGTCACCACGGGCGCGCCCAACCGCGTCACAAGGGCGCAACTTGCCGAGGCGGCGGAGCGGTTCGGGCCGAGACTGGACCATCTGCCCCGGCCGCGCGCGGCGGTGCTGATCGGCGGCCCCAACGCAGTCTTCCGGTTCGACGCCTCCGACATGGCGGCGCTGGCCGACCGGCTGGCGGCGCTGGCGCGGAGCGGGATCGGCCTGATGGTCACGACCAGCCGCCGCACCGGGGCAGAGAACGAACGCATCCTGCGCGACCGCCTGGCGGGGTTGCCGGCGGAAATCTGGGATGGAACGGGGGAGAACCCCTATTTCGGCTATCTGGCCCTGGCCGACGCCGTGATCGTCACCGCCGACAGCGTCAACATGGTGTCCGAGGCGGCGATGACGGGAAAGCCGATCCATGTCTTCGAGATGGCGGGCGGATCGGACAAGTTCCGCGCCTTCCACGAGAATATGCGGCAGCGGGGCTACACCCGGCCCTTCGTCGGGCCGCTGGAAGAGTGGAGCTATGAGCCGCTGGACGACACCGCCATGGCGGCGGCGGAAATCCTGCGCCGCATCGCCGTCCGAAAGGGTGCGGAGGGGTTGGACGGAAGGCGCGAAAGGGCGTAAATCGGCAAAGCCTTGCAAAACTGCCCCGCGTACTCATTTTTTCGCGTGGAAGGATTATTCATGACCGCCATCGATCTGGACGCGTTCCGCGCCACCCCCCTCTCCCGCGATCCGTTCGATTATGTGATCGTGCCCCAGTTCGTGCGCGGCGAAGCCCGCGAGGCGATCCACCGCGATTTCCCCGAGATCGCGAAGCCCGGCAGCTTCCCGTCCTCAGAACTGAAGTTCGGCCCGGCCTTCAAGGGGCTGATGGACGAGATCCAGGGGCCGGAAATGACGGCCGCCTTCGCCGAGAAGTTCGACATGGACCTGACCGGCCGGCCGACCATGGTCACCGTCCGCGGGATGTGCCGGGCGAAGGACGGGCAGATCCATACCGACAGCACCACCAAGCTGATCACCGTCCTGATCTATCTCAACGGCGAGTGGGAGAGCGATTCCGGCCGGCTGCGGCTGCTGCGGTCCCCCGACAATCTGGACGACATGGTCGCCGAGGTGCCGCCGGAGGAAGGAACGCTGCTGGCCTTCCGCAACGCGCCCAATGCATGGCACGGCCACGGCTCCTACGAAGGACGCCGGCGGGCCATCCAACTCAACTGGGTGACGGATGACGAGGTCGTGCGCCGCGAGCAGGCGCGCCATCGCCTCTCCGCCAAATTGAAGAAGCTGAACCCCTTCGGCTGACGCCTTCCTTCCGCCGCTTCCCGCCCAAAGACGATCGGTTCCGCCAATGGCTCTCAACATCCAGACCTTCAGCAACGTCACGGGCGGCAGCACCTATTTCAAGGCGCTGGGACACCCATTGGCCGCCGAGGCCGGCCGGGCGCTGGCCCGCCGCCTCAGCGAGGACGGCTCGGTCGCGGTATATGATCCCAACGACATGCTGGAGGGCTTCGCCGCCTTCTTCGACCTCAGCGGTTTCAGGCCGGCGGGTGTGTTCGTCCAGGATATCGAGAAGATCGGCAGCGAGCGGCTGGGGCTGAAGGCGCGGCCGGTCACCGAACTGTCCGGAAGCGGCGCGCGCACGATCTTCGTCGTCGCCTTCGACGCCGACCGGCTGACGGCCCAGATCCGTCATCTGATCCCGGAGGGGACGGAGGTCGTGACGCTGGACGCCATGCGCCTGCCGGACGAGATGCTGACGAACCGGCGCGCCTATCTGGTGCCGCTCAATTTCGCGACCAACTTCGCCTTCTTCCGCGATGGCGACGGCCATCATAGCCGGGTCGTCACCGCGAATTACTGGAGCATGTACGGCGCGAAGGACCCGAAGGCCTGGCTGTGCCTGTTCGACGAGGCCGGCTCCGTGGTCGGGACCTGGACGGAAGAGCTTCCCGGCCCCGCCGGCACGGTCGTCTTCGACAGCGCGGAGATCGCGGCAAAGCTGGGGCTGGACCGGCCGGTGACGGGGCAGATGTTCGTCCACATCATCGGCGCGGCCGGGCACGACATCGTCAAATACGCGCTGGACACCTATGGCGACAGCGACGACGTCTTGTCCTGCACGCACGACGCCAACGCCTGGCCGGCCGATCTCTATGCCGGCCTGCCCGCGCCCAAGGAGGGCGAGCAGGTCATCCTCTGGGTCCAGAACAGCCATCCCTGCCCCATCCCGCGCGGCGGCGTCGGCCTCAATCTGATGGGGTCGCCGGAGATAAGCTGGCTCGACCGCGAGATCCCGCCCTTCGGCACCTACGCGCTGAGCGCGGCCGACCTGCTGCCCGACGCGCGCTGGCCGCAGCAGATCGAGATCCAGGCCGGCAAGCATTTCGTCCGCCCGCGCTATGAGGTCGTGACCGCGCCCAACGGGACGGCCGGCCGTCGGCGCATGGCCCATGTCAATGTGGAGCGCATCGACCTGAAGCCCGACCCGTCGATCGCGGAGATCGGCAATCTGATGGGCAAGGGCTTCCTGCTGCCGGCCCCGATCCTGCCGGCCGATCGCTTCCGGTCGATCGCGCTGCCGACGCCGATGTCGACGGCCCAGGCCAATTTGCCGCTGGCGGCGATCGTCTACGACGCGGGCGGACGGGAAATGCTCCACCGGCCGCTGGGCAAGCTGGACCGCGCCCAATCCGTCGCCTTCGACGCGGCGGAGCTGCTGGAAGACGTGGGCGCGGCGCTGCCGTCCGGGTTCGGCCATATGGAGCTGATCTACGATTTCGCCGAGGGCGGCGAGGCCGATGGCTGGCTCCACGGCCTGTTCCGCTATGAGGACATGAAGTCCGGCCATGCGGCGGAGACCAGCTTCGGCGCGCATATCTTCAACACGGCGCTCGTCTACAAGAACGAGCCGCAAAGCTATGCCGGCCGGCCCCCGGGGCTGACGACGCGCCTCTTCCTGCGGCTGGGCGTCAACGGGCACGACACGATCTGCCATCTGATCTACGCCGCCTCCACGCCCTGGCATGCGACCTCCGACACCCATCTGATCCTCCACGACCGCGAGGGGACGGAGATCGCGTCCCGCGCGGTCGCCATCCCGTGCAGCGGATCGCACTTCTTCAAGGTCAGCGAGACGTTCGAGAAGGACGAACTGGCCCGCGCCGGCGACCATGCCTACGTCATCGTGCGCGACACGACCTGCCGGCTGTTCGGCTATCACGGGCTGATGAACGGCGACGTATCGTTCAGCCTGGACCATATGTTCGGATTCTAGATCGGCCGGACCCTCCGGGTCCGCGCCCCTATATCTTGAGGCGGGGAGCAGGCTCGCCTATCTTTGAGAGACGCCGCTCAAGACACCATCCCCGCGAAAGCCGTTTCCATGCCCCAGACCATCCGCACCAAGGTTCTCATCATCGGCTCCGGGCCGGCCGGCTACACGGCCGCGATCTACGCCGCGCGCGCCAATCTGGCGCCGATCATGGTGCAGGGCATGCAGCCGGGCGGGCAGCTCACCATCACCACCGATGTCGAGAACTATCCCGGGTTCGCCGAGGCGATCCAGGGGCCGTGGCTGATGGAGCAGATGGCCGAGCAGGCGCGCAATTGCGGGACGGATCTGCGGTTCGACCTGATCACGGAGGTCGACTTCGCCAGCCGGCCCTTTCGCTGCGTCAGCGATGGCGGCGACATCTATCTCGCGGATTCCGTCATCATCGCCACCGGCGCCCAGGCCCGCTGGCTGGGGTTGGAGAGCGAGCAGCGGTTGCAGGGCAAGGGCGTATCGGCCTGCGCCACCTGCGACGGTTTCTTCTTCCGCGGCAAGGAGGTAGCGATCGTCGGCGGCGGCAACACGGCCGTCGAGGAAGCGCTCTACCTCACCAACCACGCCACGAAGGTCTGGCTGATCCATCGCCGCGACAGCCTGCGGGCGGAAAAGGTCATGCAGGACCGGCTGTTCCGCCACCCGAAGATCGAGATGATCTGGGACAGCGTGGTGGAGGAGGTGCTGGGCGGCGGCGAGCCGGAAGCGGTTTCCGGCCTGCGCCTGCGGAACGTCAAGACGAACGCCCTCCGGGACCTGCCGGTGGAAGGCTTCTTCGTCGCCATCGGGCACGATCCGGCGACGGCGGTCTTCAAGGGCAAACTCGCGATGGACGAGGAAGGCTATATCGTCACCGCCCCCGATTCGACCGCCACGGACATTCCGGGAATCTTCGCCGCCGGCGACGTGAAGGACAAGATCTACCGCCAGGCGGTAACCGCCGCCGGGATGGGCTGCATGGCCGCCCTGGAGGCCGAGAAATTCCTGGCTGAGCATGAGCAGTTCGACGCGACGCCCCAGCTTGAGGGCCGCGAACCGGCCGTCGCCATTGCCGGGGAGTGACTAAATGCGGGCTACGGCCTCACGGCGGTTGCGCCGGTGCGGCTGAACCGCAACACTGTGGCGCGCGTGCTATGATGAAAGTCCGCCGGGGGTGGGGATAGCTCCCGACGGCGGCGCGGGGTGGGCCTTGGGGAGAGGTTCGGCCGCCCGACCTAGCGAGGTGGCCTTCGGGGAGGAAGGATGGACTGGGACAAGCTGCGGGTGTTCCATGCGGTGGCCGAAGCGGGAAGCTTCACCCACGCGGGGGACAAGCTGAATCTGAGCCAGTCGGCGGTCAGCCGGCAGATCAGCGCGCTTGAGGAAAGCCTCAACGTACCGCTGTTCCACCGCCATGCGCGCGGCCTGATCCTGACGGAGCAGGGGGAGCTCCTGTTCAAGACGGCCCGCGACGTCTTCTCCAAGCTGTCGATGACCGAAGCCCAACTCACCGAAAGCCGGGAGATGGCGCGCGGCCCGCTGAAGGTGACGACCACGGTCGCCTACGGCTCCACTTGGCTGACTCCGCGGGTGCGGGAATTCCTGCAGATTCATCCGGAAGTGGCGTTGACGCTCCTGCTGGACGACAGCGAGTTGGACCTCGGCATGCGCGCGGCGGACATCGCCATTCGCATGACCGCGCCGCGCCAGCCGGACCTGATCCAGCGCCACCTGATGACGGTGCGGTTCCATATCTACGGCTCCGTCGATTATCTGAAGCGGCGGGGCATCCCGCAATCGGTCGATGACCTCAAGGAGCACGACCTGATCATCTACGGCACCGATTCCCGCGCGCCGGTGGAGAATGTGAACTGGCTGCTGGACATCGCCGGCCGGACGCCGATCGACCCCAACATCGTCCTGCGCGTCAACAACCAGTACGCCCTCTACCGGGCGGTGCGCAGCGGCCTCGGCCTCGCCGCCCTGCCGGACTTCATGGTCGACCAGAACCTCAACGTCGTGAAGGTCCTTCCCGACGTCGCCGGCCCCTCGACCGAGTGCTATTTCGTCTATGCCGAGGAGCTTCGCCACTCCAAGCGCATCGCCGTCTTCCGCGACTTCCTGGTCAAGAAGGTGGCGGAAAGTAAATTTTGACGCTTATTTTCCTTAAGCACGCATATTAGAAAACTGTGACGCACGTCATTTACGGCACCGTCTAAAGCCGTGGCAAAATTGGCATAAGCCATTGATAAAGATGTGAGAAAACGCATAACTCGAAAGCCATGCAGTGCGCGCATGGATGCGTCACGATTTTATGCATGGCACAAAGACGGCATATGACTATTTACTGTTCATGACCGCGCTGCATTGCAGCAACGTCCGTTTCCTCCGAACTTCGGTTCGGGGTTGAGGGCCCGGTTTCTCATCGGGTCCTACGTCTCCCAGACGTGAAGCCTCCCTGTTCAACTCGCCGGGCCCTGTGCCCGGCGTTTTTTTGCGCCTAACGTAAACTGGGGGGCGACAGGCTCATCATGAGGGGAGGCGGACCCCCGCCTGATTGGTCATTCCGGACTTGATCCGGAATCCATTGGCCGTCGACGCCGCGCCGCCGGCGAAGATGAAACACCGACCATGTTTAAGGCGGGCGGCGTATGGATGCTTGATCAAGCCAAGCATGACGAGCTTTTTCTGGCGTCAGCGACTGCATGGCTCGACGGTCTCACCAGCCGCGTTCGATCATCTTCGCCGGAACGGGCCCGGCGGGCCGATCGCTATTTCCTAGAATGATTATGGCTTGCCGCGCCCCATGCGATTGTTGCAACGCAGCATAGCAGGCGTTTCGCTTGTGCAACATTCGCCGGGACTCATATAAAGCCGCGCGAAAAGTGACCGGGCGGTTACTTCCGAAGGACCAGCCCGGCGGCGACGGAGGGAACGAATGGCGCAAGGCTGGCGGTACGACATCCACGGGTTCGGCGAGAACCCGCCCCTTTCGGGCCGCGCCGGTGAACTGTTCGACCTATGGCGCGACCATGCCGGCGATCGCCGCCCGCCGCGGCGACGAGATATCGATGTGGCGAAGCTCCGTCCCTGGCTCGGCCGCCTGATGATGGTCGACATGTTGCCGGGCAGCCAAGATTTCCGCTTCACCCTCGTCGGCACGATGGTCGCGGAGATGCTTCAGGCGGATATGACGGGGGAGCTTCTTTCGGAAACCTCCGCGCTCGGCTGCCATGCGAGCGAGCTCGGCTCGATCTGGCGCGAACTCGTCGGCGGACCGGCGACCGCAATCTCCGTCGGCACGCTGGACTGGCAGGACCGCCGGCATGTCAGCTTCTTCTCCCTCTTCCTGCCGCTGGCCAACGACAATGACGAGGTAACGAAGATCCTGGGCTTCACAAACTTCGACACCGTGTCGAGCGCGCAGGGCAGCGCCTGACGCCCGACGCCCGACGCATCGGGCGGGACTCCTTCATTAACACTTTGAAGTCATTCCGGACTTGATCCGGAATCCATGGGCCGTCGCCGTTTCACTGACGGCGAAGCCCGGACGCCGCTCAGGCAGGTTTCGAGGCCGCATGGATGCTGGATCAAGTCCAGCATGACAGTCTTTGGAAGGGCGCGGGCGCATGGTTCGAAGGCCCGCCACGCGGGGCGGACCGGAAGTCACGCCAGCATGCTGCGGAGCATCCAGGCCGTCTTTTCGTGGGTCTGCATTCACATGGCCTGCGGCTTCGATCCAGGCCATCCCCCGCGCCTGTCGCAGCCGAGACATAAGGACGCCCTTCAGCACCGGTCGCGAAGCGCCCGCCATTCGGTGTCGGTCAGGATGGATATTCCACTCTCCTCCGTCGCGGCCCGCCTCAGCGCATCGGCCCGCGACCGCGTGTCGGGGTGGGTGGAGAGGAAGGAGAGCGCTTCCATTGTATCGCCCTCCTTCTCCGCCAGCCGGTCGAACAGCGCCGCCGAGGGCTCCAGCGGGACGTCGGCCCCTTTCATGAGGTCGATGGCAAAGGCGTCGGCGGCCAGTTCGGCCTCCCGCGAATAGCTGGCGTCCAGCATCCGCTGGCCGACCGCCAGCATCGCCGCGCCGCCTGCGAAATCGCCAACCACCAGCCCCAGCAGGATGCCGGTCGCGCCGGTGCGGATGGCGGCCTCCGTCGGGTGGTTGAGCGCGGCATGGCCGATCTCATGCGCCAGAATGCCGGCCAGCGCCTCCGGCGAGCCGGCGAACTCGATCATCCCCTTCGGCATCAGGATATGCCCGCCCGGCAGGGCGAAGGCGTTGACGAGGTCGGCGTTGGCGATGTGGATTGTGTAGGCATGCGCCTTGTCTTCCGCCAACCGGCGAACGATCCCGTCCATCGCCTCCCGCATCGCCGGATCGGCGCATTCCGCCGGGCCGGCCGCGCTACTCTCCCCCTGCGCCAGCAGCCAGACGAGCCGGCCCGCGACACGCGCGCCCAACTGCCTCTCCCAGCTTTCGGGCATCGCCGCCGCGGCCTGTACGGCGAAGCGCGGGATCATCACCAGCACGATCAGCAGGATTGCCGCGGCGGCCGCCATACCCCAGCCGGCGACGCGCCAGACGGCTCGGTGGTCCTTCTCCGTCCGGCGCCAGAGATCGGGCAGGTGACGGCGGAGCGCGTCATGGGCGACGGGATCGTCGAAGACTAGCCGGCAGCCCGGCTGGCCTTCGCGGGACAGCACCACTGGCCCCGGCCTGGCCGGCAGGTCGACCGCCCTTATGGCGGCGGCGGGCCAGTGTTCCTGGAAGCCTTCCTCGCTCCTCAGCGTCAGGCCGTCCGGCGCGATCTCCACCAGTATGGGACGGGTGCGGGCGACAAGACCGTCATTGTAGCGTGCCGGGAACGGGCCCATGGGTCAGAAGCCGCCCACATCCAGAGCGTCGGCCAGCCCTTCGCCATGGGCCGGGCCGGGCCTGTCGCTCCTCAGCACCGCCTCGACCGAATGGAGGTTGCGGATGGAGAGTGAGGCACAGACTACTTTGTTGGTTTGATATTACACCCAGACGAGAGATACGACAAAATAACCACCTAACACAGACAAACCCCATGAAATTACTAACAACAACATTTCCGATTTTGTTGGTATTGCCCCTGGATTGAACCAGTAATCCACACGAAATAATATTACAGCGCATATCGATATAGTTATAATATATAATATTGGAGACATCGCATAAATGAATACAATCTTATAAGATGCCAACCTCGACGTTACTCGCAGATTCAGGAACCGCGTCGATTCCACGAAGTAACGGAACTCGACCACGTGATACCGGACGAAGGCAATGGTGGTTCCCAGCCCGCACGCCAAGGTCAGGATGCTCTGGCCGCCGAGCCAGTCGTCGCCATTCTGATGGATGTCGGTAAGCAGAATAGAGAGGATCACAGTGGCGACCGCCAGTCCCCAGACAATTAGCCACGTCGGCATCAACCGCGTGGCCGTGGCCTCAAGCGAGGCGCGTTCGTCACCGAACCAGGTGTTGCCGGTCCGGTAGCGCTGCAAACGCACGCGCTGCCACGGATAGGCGAGACCGAGCGTAATCATCACGACGCCAGCGCTCACCATCGCCATACGGGCGTAGTCTAACGCCCGCCCGCTCTGGTCGAACCGTACGCCGCGCCATTGCGTCCGGCTCAGCTTGTATCGCCGCGCCCGGTAGATCGCGACCTGGACGAGGAAAAGGAGGACCATCGTGTTCAGGGAACCAAGCAGACCCAGCAACGTCTCGTCGGCCACCAGATAGCCCAGCACGTAGGGCATTGCGAAAAGCGGCGCCAGGAGGACGATCGCGATCAGGAAGCCGATCAGCAGTTCCTTCGCCGTGCCGGTATATTCCAGCCGGTCGCCGGCGATGGAGATATTCCCCCACAGGAAGCGCCGGATCGCGGTCTTGCCCCAGAAGCGATAGAAGCCGAGCGTGACGATGGACAAGAGCACGGTCTTCACAGCCAGCTTCGCCAAGGGGCCGCGATAGGCGGTGAAGATGACCGATCCGGCCGTATCCTCCGGCGGGGCGGCGGAAACGGCGTCGAACGTGGCGTCTGTCATCACTAAGGGTCCTCCTGACCTCCAATCTTTCGATAAGGATCAGAAGCGATGGGCCGCCTTAACATCTTACTAAGGCGTGCAACCCGCCCACGAAAAAAGCCGCCGAGGTTGCGGCGGCTTCTTCCGGGAAGGGCTGTGAAGGCTACTGCGCCGCGACCGCCGCCTGCCGCATCTCCACCACCCGGTCGGCGGCCTTGCCCGTCAGTTCCGCCAGATGGTCGAAGCGCGTGGTGAAGGTGCCGATGCCCTGGGTCAGGGAGCGCAGTTCTATGATCAGGTCGTGGACCGCCTCCTGCGGCAGGTAGGCGCGGATCTCGTCCCAACCTTCCCAGCCGGGCCGGGCGTCGAAGCCCAGGATCTGGCCGCGACGCGACGACAGCAGCCGCTGCGCCTTGGGAGTGTATTCGCTGGGCACCTGGATCGCGATCTCGCAGATCGGCTCCAGCAGGACCGGCCCGCCCTGGGGCAGCCCGTCGCTCATCGCCATGCGCCCGGCGGTGCGGAACGCCTGTTCGGACGAATCCACCTGATGGTACTGCCCGTTCGTCAGGGTGACGGAGATGTCGACCACCGGGAAGCCGAGCGGCCCGCGGGACATGTAGTCGCGCACCCCCGCCTCCACCGCCGGGATGAAATTGCGCGGCACGGCCCCGCCGACGATGCTGTCGCCATAGCGGAAACCACGGCCGCGCGGCAGCGGCGCTATGTCCACATTCACGTCGGCGAACTGGCCGTGCCCGCCCGACTGGCGCTTGAACCGCGCATGCTGGCTCACCTTGTGGCGGATCGTTTCCTTGTAGGGCACCTGCGGCCGGCGGCCGCCGACCGCGACATTGCCCTTCCGGGCCAGCCGCTCCAGCGCGATCTGCAGATGGATGTCGCCCTGCCCGCTCACCGTCATCTCGCCCGTGTCCGGATCATGGCCGTAGCTCAATGACGGGTCTTCCTCCGACAGCTTGGCGAGCGCGGCCGACAGCTTGACCTCGTCGTTCCGGTTCTCCGCCGCGATGGCCAGCGTATAGACCGGCGGCGGCGGGTCGGCCCACAGTTCGGAGCGGGCGGCGCCGGCCGGCGTCAGCAGGTCTCCGGTGGAGACGCCGTCCATCCGGCCGAGCGCCACGACCTCGCCCTCCCCCGCTTTCGCGGTCTTGGCGTGCGCGCCGCCCTGGATGCCGTAGAGGCCGCTGACCTTATGGTCGCCGAAGGTCATCCCGTCGGCCACGGCGCCCCGCCAGACCCGGGCGTGGGACATCTTGCCGGTATGGGGAGCGTGGAGTGTCTTGAATATCTGAAGGACCGTCTCGCCCTCCGGCACGGCGAGGCGCGCCGCCGTCCGGTCGGGCGCGGGAACATCATGACGCAGCGCCTTCAGCAGCCGGTTGATTCCGAATCCCTGCGCGGCCGATCCCAGAAGCACCGGGACCACCAGGTCGCCGGCGACATCCTTCGCCATCTGCTCGTAGATATCCTGGCGCGCCGGCTGGACATCCTCCAGAAGCTGCTCCAGCAGGCCGTCGTCGAAATCCGCCAGAATCTCCAGCAGTTCCTGCCGCGCCTCCTGCTCCCGGTCCTGGACCGCGGCCGGCAGTTCGATCAGGTCGGACGGCGCGCCGGGCCGGTAGCGGTAGGCGCGCTCCGACACCAGGTCGACATAGCCGGTCACCGCCTCGCCGCCGTCGCCGGAAGTCCGGATCGGCACCTGGCGCAGCGCCAGCGGCCGCGCGGAGACGGCCTGGAGGCTGCCCATGAGATCCCTGAGGCGGGTGTCCCCGGTGTCCATCTTGTTGACGAACAGCATATGGGGGACGCCCAGCTCATCCAGCGTCCTGAGCACCGGGCCCAGCACCAGGACCTTCGCCGCGTCGGGCTCGCAGACCACGATCGCCGCGTCGGCGACCATCAGCGGTCCGGCGCTTTCCTGCGCCAGCTCCACCGATCCCGGGCAGTCCAGCACCGTCCAGGGATCGTCGAGATAGGTGAAATGCGCGATCGACAGTTCCGTCGACATCTGCCGCGCCCGCGCCTCCTCGGAGGAATCGCCGACGGTGCTGCCATCCTTCACGCTGCCCCTGCGCGGCGTCGCGCCTGTCGCCGCCAGCAACGCTTCCATAAGGGAGGTCTTGCCCGACGCCTGCGGCCCGACGATGGCCACGCAGCGGGGCGTTCCCGGTCTTCCTGCCGGGCGTGTCTCCTGGGTACTGGTCATGTGCGCCTCCGGATGTTCGTTGTCCGGGAGTGCGCCAGCGCGCCCCTGTACGGCGTCGCGCGGGAGTTTGGTTGGGATAAGCGCCGCGGCCTCAAGGAAGAGGTCGCGCCGCGACAGCGGGCGCCGGTTCCTCCCTATCGCCTTCATCGTCACACCGCCGCGATGGCGGAGTCTAGGGTAAAAAGGCGGACGTCAGACCCTCAGGACGCGACCTGCCTCATCGCTTCCTGGGGAAAGGACAGGGTAACGATGGTGCCCTGGCCCACCATGCTTTCGACATCGACGCTGCCGCCATGAAGCTCCGTCAGCCCCTTGACCAGCACCAGCCCGAGGCCGGAGCCGCCCTTCGCGCCGCTATAGCTGTTGTCGACCTGCTCGAACCGCTGGAACAGCCGGGCGACATGTTCGGGCGGAATGCCGGCGCCGGTGTCCCGGACGGCGAGAGTTACCCCGAAATCCACGTCGCGCCGCGCCGTCACCTCGATCGACCCACCGCGCGGCGTGAACCGCACGGCGTTCGACAGAAGGTTGAACAGGATCTGCTTCACCGCCCGTTCGTCGGCATGGAACGGCGCGAAGCCGGCGGGCACGTCGATCCGGAGATCGATCCCTTCCTCCATCGCCCGGATGCCGACCAGGTTGACGCAGGCGCGGATGGTCTGGCGCAGGTCGATCAACGACGGGTCGATCTCCATCCGGCCCGATTCGATCTTCGCCACATCCAGGATGTCGTTGATGAGCGCCAGCAGGAAATGGCCGCTGTCATGGACGTGGCCGGCATATTCGGCGTACTGGCGGATGCCGATCTCCCCCAGATGCTGATCGCGGATCAGCTCGGAGAAGCCGAGGATGGAGTTGAGCGGCGTCCGCAGTTCATGGCTCATCGTCGCCAGGAAATCGGATTTCGCGCGATTGGCGGCCTCCGCCGCGATCCGCGCCTGCTCAGCCTCGTAGCGGGCCGTCTCCAGGTTGGCCGCCAGATCCGCCAGTTCCTGGGTCTGTTCCGCCAGCGCGTCCTCCGCCTCCTTCCTCTGGGTGACGTCAACCACCGTGACCTGGGTCGCGGATACGCCCTCCCATTCGACCCGGCGGTCCAGGATCTCCACCCAGATGGGGGAGCCGTCGCGGCGGATGTTCTCGATGCGGGAGATGAAGTTGTTCAGCCGGCCGTCATGGATCTGCCGCCAGATCTCCGACGCGAACGGCCGGTCCCTGGGCGGGACGACGCAAAGCAGGCTGGGCAGGGCCATCATCTCGGCCGGGCTGTCATAGCCGTACATCCGGGCGTAGGCGGCGTTGACGAACAGCGGCGTGAAATTGTGATGGATGGCGATGCCCTGGGCCGATCCGGTGATCAGGTCGCTGAAGCGGGCCTTGCTTTCGACCAGGGCCTGTTCGGCGTCCTGGCGCCGCTTCTCCTGAAGCAGCAGCGTCCCCAGCAGCACCGGGCCGATGAAGTTCATCGCCATGTAGGGCAGACCGGTCGCCTGGAAGAGGGCGACCGTCATCTCCCATTTCGGCAGCATCAAAAGCCCGACGAGCGAAGTGACGGAAACCGCCGCGCCCAGCTTGAACAGATGCTGGTGGCGCAAGGGCCGGCCGCCGCCCGTGCAACGCTCTTTCATGCGGACGGCGGTGAAGGCCACGATGGCGATCGTGACGACGCCGCCGAGCGCCCCCGCCCCACCCATCCAGAAGCGGTATCCGGCGGTGATCGCGGCGGCGACCAGGGCCGCGAGCGGACCGCCGAAGAAGGCGGACAGCGCCACCACGACGGTTCGGCCGTCGATATAGACGCCGTCCTCGGCCACCAGGATCGGCATCAGCATGCAAATGATGCCGGACAGGCCGAACAGCGCCCCATGGGCGATCTGCGCGTTGCGGGAAGTCAGCCGGTCCAGCCTCTGACCCAGAACCGAGTAGGCCAGCACCACGAGGGCGGCCAGCCCCAGATTCTGGGCGAGGCCTGTCACCAGCATGTCGAAGGCGAGGCCCTTCATCGAAAGGTGGCCCTATCGCCCACCGGAGCGCGCGGGACCGCCGACGAAGGGCGAGACGCCCGACGTTCCGGGGTCGGTCCAGCCAAGCGGCGCACCCAGTCGTTCCATGCCCGGAACTTTGAACGACACTGGTTAAGAAAGTATCATTGTCGCCTTGATCGGCTGCGGTTTCGGACCCGAGGGAGGAGCTACCAGATCTCCTCGTTCCCCGAATTGGAGAACAGTTCCTGATCGTTGCCGATCATGCGCGCCACCGGAGACACCAGCAGCGGCTGGCCGATGAAGCTTTCGATCGGTCGGGTGGCCATCAGGCGAATGACGGCCAGCGGATCGGGGCAGATCGTGCCGATCGTGCAGTCGTTCATCTGGAAGTCTTCGGGAATCGGGTAGTTCGGGTTGTTGAAGGGCAGATCCAGAAGCCGCCGCCGCCGCGCCTCGTAGGCCGCCCCGAAATGGTGGAACTGGGCGACCTTCCCATAGACCGTCGCCCACCGCCCGCTGACGAACAACGCCCCGACGTCGAAGGCGCGGTTCGGGTGGGGCTGGGTGGTGACGCTGCCATGGATCAGGTCGGCCGTCATGACGACCGCGCCCGTGGTCCGGAACAGACCGTTCACGACGATATTGCCATCCGTGTCGCCGACCGCGTCGGCGGCGGCGAGGATGGTGTCGCTGGTCAGGTCGGCAAGGTCCACGCCGGGCGGAAAATCATAGGAGGACCCGACGATGACGCCGCGCAACGGCGCTTGCGCGCCGACCGCGGCGTTGAAGAACACGTCGCGCAGCGCCAGCACGTAGAGGTCATGGCCGCCATCGATCCGGCCGTTGAAGATCGCCCGCCCGTCCGGCGCGCGCAGGATGTTGCGGCCGCCCATGAAATGGTTGGCGTCGAAGATCAGGTCGCCGCCGGTCGCCGTCAGATCGACCGGCCCGGCATCGATGCCGTAAACGCCGGCGACGGTCCCGACGCGAAGCGTGCCGTCATTGACGAAGCTGAAGGCTCGCCCCGGCGCCCGCACCGCCAGGACGCCGATCCGGTTCGGATGGGTGAGGTCGACGGTTCCGTCCGAGATGATCGCCAGACGCCCCGCCGCCAGCCCGGCCCCGTTGCTGGTGACGCCGCCCGTCCCGGCGTCCAGCACCATGGTCCCGCCGCCGGAATCGACCGATGCGTTGACGATGACGCCACCCGCCGGGCCGCTGCGCAGCGACACCGCGCCGGCCTGGATGCCGGAATCGACGGTGAGGTCGCCGCTGCCGGCGGCGAGGTTGGCGGAGCCGGCGGTGATTCCGGCGATCCCGCCGACCGTCCCGATGCTGAGCGGGCCGGAGGAGGCGAAGTCCAGCGCCTGCCCGGCGGCGTCGACGGCGATGGTCGAGATATCGTGCGGGCCGGCGAGATCGATCGGCCCGCCCGACACGATGCCCAACCCGTCGGCCGTCATCGTCGCGCCGGCGGTCACGTCGATCCCGCCTGTCCCCGCCGTCAGCAGGATGTCGTTGCCGGCGGCATCGAGGTCCGCGCCGATGGCGAGACCGCTGCCCGTGAGGCTGAGATCGCCGGAGGTCGCAGCAACAGCGCCGACAGTCGTCAGCAGTCCGCCGGCCGAAATGTCCACGCTGTCGCCGCTCGCGTCCGCCACGGTCAGCGCGTTGGCGTCGGCGAAGGCGAGCGAGCCGCCGGCGGAGGCGGATAGGGTGGTGACGTCACCATCCAGATCGATGTTCCCGCCGGCGTCGACATCGAGAAGGCCGGCCGTCACCGATCCCGTCGAGGAAGCGATGTCGCCATCGGTCGCGGTCAGCGTCGCCGCGCCGGTCCCGACATTGAGGGCGGAAGCCAGGGTGATGTTGCCGGCCGAGGCGGTGAGGTCCGCGCTCGCCGCGCTGATGCCGGCCACGCCGTCCACCGCACCCACCGTGAGGCTGCCGGCGTTGGTGAAAGCCAATGCCTGACCGGCGGCGTTCACGGCGATGGTGTCGACATCATGCGTCCCCGTCAGGACCAGCGCGCCCCCGGAGGTGAGCGCCAGCCTGTCGGCCGTTAGGGTCGCGCCTGTGGCGTCGATGCCACCCGCGCCGGCCGTCAGGATCAGATCGTCGGCGGCGGTGAGATCGGCATCGATGTCGAGCTTGGTGGCGCTAGCCAATTCCAGATTGCCGACCGTCGCTTCGGTCGCGCCGATAACGGTCAGAAGCCCGCCGGCTGAAACGTTCACGCTTCCCGCCGTCACATCGACCGTCACATCGTCGCTGTCGTCGAAAGTCACCGTCCCCAACGCATCGGCAGTCAGGCTGTCGACATCGCCGTCCAGCGTCACATCCTCGGCGGCGTCGATGTCCAGCGTCGCGGCGGTGACCGAACCGCCGGTCGAGAGGATGTCGCCGCCGGCGTCGAAGGTCACCGTGCCCGTGCCGACATCCAGGTCGGACGCCAGGGTCAGCGCGCCGTCGGCGGTCACGTCGGCGCCCGTCGCGGTCACGCCGTCGAGGATCAGCCCATCCTCGTCGGCAAATTCGAGCGCACCTGTCAGCGTCGCCTGCAAGCTGTCCACGTCGTTCGCGCCATCGAGCGTCAGATCCTCCGCCGCGTCGATATCCAGCGTGCCGACGATGGCGACCCCGCCGGAGGTGGTGATGTCGCCAACCACGCTGAGCGTCGCATCGGCGGCGGTCATGTCCGAGGCGAGGTCGAGCGCGCCGCCGGTATCGAGGGTCAGGCTGTCGACCGCGACGCCGTCGATGGTGGAACCGCCGATGCCTGTGACCGACCCGATCTCCAGCGCGCCGGTGGCGGAGAAATCGAGATCTTGCCCGGCCGCATCGACAGCCAGCGTGCCGACGCTATGGTCGCCGGACAGGTCCAGCGCGCCGCCCGACCGGATGCCGAGTTCGGCGGCGGCCAGCGTCATGCCGTTCGCCAGTGCGATGCCGCCCGCCCCGGCGTCCATGAAGATCGTGCCTGTCGCCGTCAGGGACCGGTCGAGGGCAATGCCGTCGCCCGCGGCAAGGTCGATATTGCCGGCCGACAGCGCGCTTCCGACCGTCAGGTCCCCGGCGGTCGCCGTAGCCTCTATGTTCGCCGCATCGATGGCGCCGAGGCTGATCGTATCGGCGTCGAGGAAAGCGAAATCATGGCCGGTGAGGGTCGCGGTGACGCTGTCGACATTGCTGGCATTGTCGCTCAGATCCACGTCGCCGCCGGCGACGATGGTGAGGGCGTCGCCGGTGATCGCGCCGCCCGACGAGCCGATGCCGCCGCCGGTCGCGGTCAGGGAAACGTCGCCGTCCGCGCCGTCCACATCCTCCGCCAGGTCCAGCGCGCCGCCGGCCGTCAGTGTCACGCCATCGCCGCTGACGCCGGCGATGGCGTCGATTTCGCCGACTTCCAGCGCGTCTGTAGACTCAAAGGCGACGTCTCCGCTCCCGGCGTCGACGGCCAGCACATCGACATCATGCGCGCCCGAAAGATCGACCGCGCCCGTCGATTCGATCCCCAGCCCGGCGGCGCTGAACAAATTGCCGTTCGTATCCACGCCGCCATCGATCGCGCGGAGCACGATGTCTCCGGCGGTCGCGGTGACGCCGTCATTCAGGCTGAAGCTGTCGGCGGTCAGTTCCATGCCATCCGCCGAAACGCCGTCGAGATCGAGCGCATTCGCCGATCCGAACGCCAGCGTTCCGTCAACGCCAGTCACGCCGGTGGAGAGACCGTCGATGTCGTGCCCGGTGCCGAGCGACGCCGCGCCGCCGGAGGTGACGGAGAGGTCCTGCGCCTTCAGCAGCCCGTTGCCGGAGGTGATCCCCCCGGCTCCGGCGGCCAGGGCGATATCGCCATCCCCGCCATCGGCGGTCACCGCCGCCGTGACGGACAGCCCATCGGCGGCGGAGATATCCACATTCGTCGCGGTCACCACGCCGACCTCGAGGTCGCCGCTCGCCCCGAAGGACAGGTCGCCGCCGGCCGTGCTCGAAAGGTCGGAGACGGCGTGGTTGCCGCCGAGCGTGGCGTCGCCGCCGGAATCGACCGAGAGGCTGGCCGCCGTCAGGACGCCCGCGGCGTGCGATATCGCGCCATCGACCTCCAGGGAGATGGCTCCGGTACCGGCATCGACATTCCCGTTCAGCATCAGGTCGCCGCCCGTGCCGACCGTGACCGAAGACGCTTCGACGCCGTCCAGGCTCAGATCGCCGGAAGCGCCGAAGGTTAGCGCGTCCGCCACAACGGCCGAGAAGCCGTCGATATCGTGCCCGTCGCCGAGGGCCGCCGCGCCGTCCGAGGTGACGTCCAGATCCTGCGCCGCGATCGTGACGCCGGTCGCGACCGTGACGCCGCCCGTGCCTGCATCCAGCGTCACATCGTCGGGGCCGGCATCGATGTCCGCGTTGACGGCAAGAGTCCCGGCGCTTCCCGTCGTCAGGCTGACATTGTCTGCGGTCACGGCCGAGGCGACGGTCAGGTTGCCGCCGGCGCCGATGGTGAGGTCCTGCGCCGTGATGCCGTCGAGGGTGAGGCCGCCGGTGACGCTGAAGGTCAGATCGCCGTCGACCGTACCGGAAAGTCCGGCGACGGTATGGCCGTCGCCCAGCGAAGCCGCGCCATCGGACGTGACGGAGAGGTCCTGGGCGATGATGACGGCGTCGGTACCAGTCGTGATGCCGCCCGTCCCGGCGTCCAGCGTCACGTCGCTGGAACCGGCGTCCATATCGGCATTGATGGCGAGCGCGCCCGAATCTCCTGTCGTCAGCGTCACGTTGGCGCCATCGATAGTGGAGGCGACGGTCAGGTTGCCGCCGGACGAGACGTCGACATTCGCCGCGGTGACCCCCTCCACCGTGCCGACCGTGCCGATGGTCAGGGCAATGGAAGAGTCGAAGGTCAGATTCTCTCCCGCCGCGTCGACCGCCAGCGTCCCGACAGCATGGGTCCCCGACAGGTCCAGCGAACCGCCGGATGTGATGGCGAGGCCAACGGCGGACAGGGTCGCCCCGTTGGCAAGCGCGACGCCGCCGGTCCCGGCGGTGAGGAAGATATCTCCGGAAGCGGCGCTCAGGTTCTCGCCGAGGCTGAGACTTCCCGCCGCACTCGTGGTCAGCGTGATATCGCCGCTCGCGGCGGTGACCGGCGCGGCGTCGGCGACAGTGATATTGCCGGCTGCGGTCAGGGCGACATTGTCGGCAGCCACCCCGTCCAGCGTCCCGCCGGCCTGATCGTCGACCGATCCGACTGTCAGCGCCGCGCTATTGGACAGCGTCAGATTGCCATCGACATCGGCGGCGAGCGTGCCGATCGCGTTGCCTGCGCCGTTCAGCGTCGCATCGCCATCCGAAACGATTCCGAGGGTGCCGGCCGTCAGGTCGCCGCCGGCCGTGACACCGCCCGTCCCAGCGTTGACGAAGATCGCGCCGGCCGCGCCGGCATCAAGATCACCGTCGACCGTCACCGTGCTGTTGGAAGCTCCGGACAGCACGATCGTGCCGTTCTGGCTGCTGGCGGTCAGCGCCTGGATGGTCCCCGACATGTTAATTGTGCCGCCGACCAGATCGGTCAGCGCGCCGGCGCTCAACCGGACATAGCCGCCATCGGCGGTGATGTCGCCCGACTGGGTGACGGAAGTCGCGATGCCAGTATCGAAGGTCAGCAGCCCGTCGCCGGCAAGATCGACCGTGAAGGTTTCCGCGCCCGCCAGTTCGACCCTGCCCAGTTCGGCTGTGATCGTGCCGGAATTGATGACATTGGGGGCGACCAGGGCGGCGAGGCCGGTGTCAGCGACGGTGATCGTGCCGGCGTTTTCGATCGTCGCACCGGCGACGGCGGAAGCTGCATCGAAATTGTAGTTGCCGGCCATGAAATCGGCATTGGCGATGCCTGCGGTCGTCGCTACCAAACTGCCGACATTGACGGTAGAGCCCGCGCCAAACACCACGCCGTTGGGATTGATCAGGAAGATCGTCCCCGTCGCGCCGAGGCTGCCGAGGATGGAGGAGGCCGTAGCGCCACCGATGCGGTTCAGCGCGACGCCGCCCGCCGGCTGATTGAATTGGGTGCTTTCGCCGGCGCCGATATCGAAGCTGGCCCAATCGATGATCGCCCGGTCACTGGTCTGGTCGATGGTGACCGCGTCGGTGCCCTCGCCGCCGATCGTCGCCGTTCCGCCGTTAACGACTCCGCCCGTCGGATTCGCCCGGACATAGCCCGGCGCGACCATCGCCGTGGTCGCCATGAGGACGGCAAGGGGCAGCGCAACCGGCGAACCGCCGGTGCCAATCCTGCGTTCCTGCTTCCCCTTGCCCATCCTGGTTTCGACCCTCGGTTTACCCTTTTGGCCGATAAATATCAGATTCCGCTGTTATCTTTCAAAATATATAAAATGCCATTAACACTTTCCCGACTCCGGGCATCTCAGCGCAACGCGCCGGCCGCCCGCTGGATGCGCAGGCACGCCTCCTCCAGCGCCTCCGTCGACGTCGCGTAGGAGACGCGGAAGAAGGGCGCCATGCCGAAGGCCGATCCCTGCACGACCGCCACGCCCTCGGACTCCAGAAGGTACGTGACAAAGTCCTCGTCGGTTTCGATCACCTTGCCGTCCGGCGTCTTCTTGCCGATCGCGCCGGCGCAGGACGGGTAGACGTAGAACGCGCCTTCCGGCCGGTGGCAGGTGATGCCGTTCGCCTGGTTCAGCATGGAGACGACGAGGTCGCGGCGGGCCTTGAACGCCTCCGCCCGCTCGCCGATGAAATCCTGCGGGCCGTTCAGCGCCTCGACCGCCGCCGCCTGGCTGACGGAGGACGGGTTCGAGGTCGATTGCGACTGCACCTTCGCCATCGCCTTGATGAGGTCCTTCGGCCCCGCCGCGTAGCCGATGCGCCATCCGGTCATCGCATAGGCCTTGGAGACGCCGTTGACCGTCAGGGTCCTGTCGTAAAGGCGCGGCTCCACCTCGGCCGGGGTCACGAAGCGGAAATCGTCATAGACCAGGTGTTCGTACATGTCGTCGGTCATCACCCAGACATGCGGATGGCGAACCAGCACGTCGGTCAGCGCCTTCATCTCCGCTTCGGAATAGGCCGCGCCCGTCGGGTTGTTGGGCGAATTCAGGATCAGCCATTTGGTCTTCGGCGTGATCGCCTTCTCCAGGTCGCCCGGCTGCAGCTTGAAGCCCTTCTCCGCCGGGCAGTCGACGATGACCGGCTGGCCGCCGCACAGCAGCACCATGTCCGGGTAGGAGACCCAGTAGGGCGCCGGCACGATCACCTCGTCCTCCGGGTCCAGCGTCGCCACCAGGGCGTTGTAGAGCACCTGCTTGCCGCCGGTGCCGACGGTCACCTGGTCGGGCGTGTAGTCCAACCCGTTCTCGCGCCTGAACTTGGCGCAGATCGCCTTCTTCAGCGCAGGCGTGCCGTCGACGGCCGTGTACTTGGTCTCGCCGGCCCGGATCGCCTCGATCGCCGCCTGCTTGATGTTGTC
The DNA here is from genome assembly GCF_039839375.1 of Inquilinus sp. CAU 1745. Classification (NCBI taxonomy): domain Bacteria; kingdom Pseudomonadati; phylum Pseudomonadota; class Alphaproteobacteria; order Rhodospirillales; family Rhodospirillaceae; genus Inquilinus; species Inquilinus sp. CAU 1745. Next base: position 76,335 of record NZ_JBDOQU010000012.1, on the reverse strand, counting down.
CGGCGTGTCGAAATCCGGTTCGCCCGCGCCCAGCCCGATCACGTCTCGGCCGGCTTCCTTCAGCTCGCGCGCCTTCTGGGTGACGGCGATGGTCGGCGACGGCTTGATGCGGGCAAGCGACTGCGCGAGGAAAGGCATGACCGGACGCTCTTGGGATGTTGTGCGGGGATGGATTAAGCGGCGGAACCCTAGCGCCGCTCCGGCTCCGCCGCAAGCGGTCGCGGCCGCATGTTCGCCGCAATTCTTCCCCGAAAAGCCGCGATCGGGTCGGTTCATGGACATGGGCTCCGGCCACCGTCGGAGAACAAGGATCGGACGATCACGAACGGGGACGCGAAACAATGGCCAAGGGACGACCCTCTCACATCAGGCGGCATTTCCGGTCACCCGCCATCCGCGCCGGCATCGTCTTCGGCCTGGCCCTCGCCTTCGTGCTGATCGCCGCCGTCGCCGGGCTTCAGGGGGATTATCGCCAGGTCGCCCATGTCGCCAGCGAGCCGGCTGTGCTGACGCGGCTTTAGGCCCGGCAAGAACGGCCGCCGCCCGGCAAGTCCTGCCCCGCCGCACGCCGCCGCCTGTCGCCGCGGCGGCGGAAAACGCCGATCCGCCCTTTGGCATCGCGCTTGCTTATCCAGGAACGGATCATTTTTTGCGGAGCGATCGGCGACATGGCGATCTCGCACAGTATCGGCGGCTATCAGGTGCCCGACCGCGTCCTCAGCGCGGTGCGCGAAGCGAGCGCGGCGACGGGCATGGATTTCTCCTACATGATGGCCAAGGCCGCGCGGGAGAGCGGGTTCGACGCCGACATCCGCGCGTCGACCTCCAGCGCGACGGGCCTCTACCAGTTCATCGACCAGACCTGGCTGAGCATGGTCAAGGCCCATGGCGCGGAACACGGCCTGGGCCGCTACGCCGACCGGATCGTGGAGCGGACGGGCGGCGGCTATACCGTCCATGACAGCGCGCTGCGGCAGGAGATACTGGAGCTGCGCACCGATCCGCGGCTCAACGCGTTGATGGCCGGGGAATACGCCAACGACAACCAGGCGCATCTGGAGCGCAGCGTCGGCGGCGATATCGGCCCGACCGAACTCTATCTGGCCCACTTCCTGGGAGCCGGCGGGGCGACCGATTTCCTGAACGAGATGCGGCGCAACCCCGACCGCGCGGCGGCCGACCTGTTCCCGGCGGCGGCCGAGGCCAACCGCGCAATCTTCTACGACCGCGCCGCCGGCCGCCCTCGCACGCTGGAGGAGGTCTACGCCAATTTCGACACCAAGGTCGCGTCGGACATGGCGATGGCGGAGTCGATCTCGCCCGGCGAGTTCCAGGACATCGGCCCGACCCTCTGGCGGCCGCTGCGCGACCCGTCGCCGCTGATCGACGAGGGCGGGGTGTTCGACCCGTTCCGGATGGCGTCGACCGCGCCGCTGGAAACCCCGACGCCGCCCATGGCCGGCGACCGCAACCTGTCGCTCTGGACCGTGCTGACCCTCTCCTCCCTGCCGGTACCGGGAGAGAAGGGCCAGGACGGCATCGCCGACTTCCAGTCCGACCGCATGGCGGGGACGCTGTTCGGGTAACCAACACCCTCACCCTCCCGCTTCGCGGGTCCCTCCCTCTCCCGCAAGCGGGCGAGGGTAAAGTTGGTAGCCCTCGCCCCTCCGGGGAGAGGGTTGGGTGAGGGGCCTTCCATGGTTCCCGTTCCGTTCTTGCCTCTGGCAAAGCGGCCGGCGCGCGCGATATAAGGGGGCATGACGACCGCCCCCCTCCTCGCCGCCCTTCCCGAACGTCCCAGCCTGCCGGCGACCGAACTGGTCGCGCCGCTGGAGATCGTGTCCGACTACAAGCCCTCCGGCGACCAGCCGACGGCGATCCGCGAGCTCGTGACCGGGCTTCGCAACGGCGAGCGCGACCAGGTGCTGCTGGGGGTCACGGGGTCGGGCAAGACGTTCACCATGGCCCACGCGATCCAGGAGCTTCAGCGCCCGACCCTGGTGCTGGCGCCGAACAAGACGCTGGCGGCCCAGCTGTACGGGGAGTTCAAGAGCTTTTTCCCCAACAACGCGGTCGAGTACTTCGTCTCCTATTACGACTATTACCAGCCGGAAGCCTACGTCGCCCGGACCGACACCTATATCGAGAAGGAAAGCTCGATCAACGAGCAGATCGACCGGATGCGCCACGCCGCGACCCGCGCGCTGATGGAGCGGAAGGACGTGATCATCGTCGCGTCCGTCTCCTGCATCTACGGCATCGGCGACGTGGAGACCTATACCGGCATGACGATCAATCTGGAGAAGGGCCAGCGGTTGAACCGCCAGCACTTCCTCCAGCAGCTTGTCGAGATCCAGTACAAGCGCAACGACATGGCGTTCGGCCGCGGCGCCTTCCGGGTGCGCGGCGACGTGGTCGAGATCTTCCCGGCCCATCTTGAGGATCGGGCGTGGCGGATATCCCTGTTCGGGGACGAGCTTGAATCGATCCACGAGTTCGATCCGCTGACCGGGGAGAAGTACGCGACGCTGCCGAAGGTCCGTATCTTCGCCAACAGCCACCATGTGACGCCGAAGCCGACCCTCCACCAGGCCACCCGCCAGATGAAGGAGGATCTGAAGGTTCGGCTGAAGGAGTTCGAGAGCCAGGGCAAGCTGCTGGAGGCCCAGAGGCTGGACCAGCGCACCCAGTTCGACATCGAGATGATCGAGGCGACGGGAGCCTGCGCCGGGATCGAGAACTATTCCCGCTACCTCACCGGCCGCGCGCCGGGAGACCCGCCGCCGACCCTGTTCGAATACCTGCCGGATGACGCGCTGCTGTTCGTCGATGAGAGCCACGTCATGGTGCCGCAGATCGGCGGCATGTATCGCGGCGACCGGGCGCGCAAGACGATCCTGTCGGAATACGGCTTCCGACTGCCCGCCTGCGTCGACAACCGGCCGCTGAAGTTCGAGGAATGGGAGGCGATGCGCCCCCAGACGGTCTTCGTCTCCGCCACCCCGCAGGCGTGGGAGATGGAGCGCACCGGCGGCGTGTTCGTGGAGCAGATCGTCCGCCCGACCGGCCTGATCGACCCGGTGGTCGACATCCGCCCGACCGCGACCCAGGTCGACGACGTGATGGCCGAATGCCGGGAGGTGATCGCCAAGGGCCAGCGCGTGCTGATCACGACGCTGACCAAGAAGATGGCCGAGGCGCTGACCGAGTACATGACCGAGGCCGGGCTGAAGGTCCGCTACATCCATTCCGACGTGGAGACGCTGGAGCGGATCGAGATCATCCGCGACCTGCGGCTGGGCGTCTATGACATCCTGATCGGCATCAACCTGCTGCGCGAGGGGCTGGACATCCCCGAATGCGGCCTGGTCGCCATCCTGGACGCCGACAAGGAAGGCTATCTCCGCTCCCGCACCTCGCTGATCCAGACGATCGGCCGGGCGGCGCGGAACATCGACGGGCGGGCCGTGCTCTATGCCGACCGGATGACGAAGTCCCTCGAAGCGGCGATTGAGGAAACAAGCCGCCGGCGGGAGAAGCAGCAGGCCTACAACGCCGCCCACGGCATCACGCCGGAAAGCATCCGCAAGAACATCTCCGACATACTGGAAAGCGTCTATGAGCGCGGCGACCGGGTGACGGTGAAGACCGGCGACAAGGACGTCCTGCACCTCACCGGCAAGACGCTGAAGGACCATATCGCCGATATCGAGAAGCGGATGCGCGCCGCCGCCGCCGACCTGGAGTTCGAGGAGGCGGCCCGCCTGCGGGACGAGCTGCGCCGGCTGGAGGCGATGGATCTGGGGCTGCCCGATACGGACATAACGTCGAGCGCCTCGGCCCGCTCATCTTCGGAGAAATCGGGCCGCAGGCCGCGCCGGTCGCGCAAGGGCCCCTGAACCGCCGCGCCATTCCGATTGCGGCGGGCGTCCGGCGGGACTAGGGTGCGCGCCGCCAGACGGTCGGATGGCCGCTCCCGGCGCTCTAGGGCGATCGGGGGAGGAAAGTCCGGGCTCCACGGAAACACGGTGCCGGGTAACGCCCGGCGGGGGCGACCCTAGGGAAAGTGCCACAGAAAGCAAACCGCCCCGCCTTCTTCGGATGGCTGGGCAAGGGTGAAAGGGTGCGGTAAGAGCGCACCGCGCGCCTGGCAACAGGGGCGGCACGGTAAACCCCACCGGGAGCAAGACCGAATAGGGGCGGAAGGGTCCTTGAGGCCCACGGGCGTTTCCGCCCGCCGCCCGGGTTGGTCGCGAGAGGCGTCCGGCAACGGGCGTCCCAGAGGAATGGCCATCCCCCGTCCGACTTCCCTTAAGGGGAAAAGCGGCGGGGACAGAACCCGGCTTACAGACCGTCTGGCGCTTTCCGGTCGAAACCTTGCGGACCTACGCTACATTCAAGTCCGCGAGGCTGACGCGAAAAGGATGGAAATGCCCCATCGGATCATGATCGTCGGCGGCGGCGCCGGCGGGCTGGAACTGGCCTGCAGGCTCGGCCGGAAGCGGCGCGCCGGGACGGAGATCGTCCTGGTCGACATGAGCCCCTCCCATCTGTGGAAGCCGCTGCTCCACCAGGTCGCCGCCGGCACCCTGAATTCCTACCATGACGAGATGAGCTACATCGCGCTCGCCAGAGCGAACGGGTTCCGGTTCCTGCTGGGCGCGCTGTCGGGGCTGGACCGGCAGGCCCGGACGATCGGCCTGTCGTCCGTCAGGGACGATTCCGGCAAGGTGATCTTTCCCGAACGAACGGCGGAATACGACACGCTGGTGATCGCGATCGGCAGCGTCGGCGCGGATTTCGGCGTTCCGGGCGTGCGGGAGCATTGCCGGTTCCTGGACCGGCGCGACCAGGCGGAGCGGTTCCACCGCGCCCTTCTGGGCCTTCTCGCCCGCAATTCGATCGCACCTGCCCGGCCGCCGGCGCGGGTGGCCATCGTCGGCGGCGGGGCGACCGGCGTGGAGCTGTCGGCGGAAATTCGGGAAGCGGCGCAGATGCTTCGCCGCTACGGCGTCGACCTTCCCGACCCGGCCCTGTCGCTGACGCTGATCGAGCGCGCCGACCGCATCCTGGAGCCGCTGCCGCCGGAAGTGTCCGAGGCGGCGGCGGAGACGCTGGAGAAGCTGGGCGTGCGCATCCTGACCGGCCGGAGCGTCACCGGCGTCGAGGCGGCCTGCGTCCATCTGGACGACGAGACCCGGCTGGAGAGCGACCTCACCGTCTGGGCGGCCGGCGTCAAGGCGCCCTCCTTCCTGAAGGGTCTGGGCGGGCTGGAGACCAGCCCGAAAACCGACCAGATCGTCGTCGGCCCGACGCTCCAGTCGGCGACCGATCCCACAATCTACGCGATGGGCGACTGCGCCTACGCTCCTGGTCCCGACGGCCGTCCGCTGCCGCCACGAGCCCAGACGGCGCATCAGCAGGCGAGCTATCTGGCGAAGGCGCTGCCGGACCATCTGGACCGCAAGACTGTCGCGCCCTTCGTCTATCGGGATCGCGGCTCGCTGGTGTCCCTCGCGCACTATTCGACCGTCGGTAATCTGATCAGCCCACGCCTGCGCCGCAGCATGATGATCGACGGATGGGCGGCGTTCATTGCCTACCGCCTGCTTTACCGCAACCATCAGTCGGTCCTGCTGGGGCCGGCCCGCACCGCCGCCATGATGATGATCGACCAGCTTCGCCGGACGGCGCAGCCCGAACTGAAGATGCATTGAGGCGGCTTCCCTTGGGATTTCATGGGGAAAGTCCTGGCCGGATCAGAACATAAATAGAACAAACTTGTCCGGCCATATTAACTCCACACGCAAAACTCTATTAAACCTTGAACCAGTGGAATAGGTTCACGGGCTTGGTAATCGCGACCAGATCGATGGCGAAACCTCTTGGAAAGCCAAGGTTTTACTGCCAATTCGATTGACGGCCCACAATTTCCCATGATATCCCATAACATCCCAAATCAAGATGGGATGCGCCTCACTTCATCCCGGTGACGGCGTCGAGCAGTCGGGAGGCGCGACCTAAGGGCGGAGGGATCGCCGACGTCGGGGGAATGAAGTGGCCCTGTTTCTGTCCACCTACGTGAATCGGATCGACAAGAAAGGCCGCGTCAGCGTGCCCGCGTCGTTCCGTGCCGCGCTGGAGGCGTCGGGCTCCCCCATCCTGTTCGTCACCCCGCACCACGAACTGCCGACGATCGACGCCAACAGCCATTCCTGGATGGAACAGCTCGTCAGCCGCCTGGACGAACTGCCGATGTTCTCCCGTGAGCGCGGCAATCTGGAACACACGATCCTGGGCAAGACCCGGGACCTGGCGCTCGATCCGGAGGGCCGGATCATGCTGCCCCGCCCGCTGCTGGAGCAGTGCGGGATCGACGGGGAAGCCGCCTTCGTCGGCCTTGGCCGCTACTTCCAGATCTGGCGTCCGGAGACGCTGGAGGCTCACCGGGCCGAGGCGCAGGAAGCCACGCTGAAGAACGGGCTGACCCTGCCGAAATCGCCGGCGGCCGCACCGTCGGGAGAGGCCCGATGACCGGCTTCGCCCACATTCCGGTTCTCCTCAAGGAAGTCGTCGCCGCGCTCTCTCCTCAGGATGGCGACGTGATCCTGGATGGCACGTTCGGCCGCGGCGGCTATGCCCGCGCGCTGCTGACGGCCGCGCGCTGCAAGGTCATCGGCATCGACCGTGACCCGGCGGCAATCCTGGCTGGCAAGGCGCTGCAGCAGGAATTCGGCGACCGGCTGGACCTCTCGCGCGGATCGTTCGGCGATATGGAGCGGCTGGTCGGCGGCCGAGCGATGGACGGCCTGACGCTCGACCTCGGAATCTCCTCCCCCCAGATCGACGATCCGGCGCGCGGCTTCTCCTTCCGCGCCGACGGCCCGCTGGACATGCGGATGGGCGATGACGGCCCCAGCGCGGCCGATGCGGTGAACACTCTGGAGGAAACCGAACTCGCCCGCGTGATCTACGAATTCGGAGAGGAAAGACTGTCCCGCCGCGTCGCCCGCGCCATCGTCGCCGCGCGCAAGGACGCGCCGATCGAGCGAACGGCCCGGCTGGCGGAGATCGTGCGCGGCGTGGTGCCTAAATCGAAGGACGGGATCGACCCCGCCACCCGCACCTTCCAGGGCCTGCGCATCTATGTGAATGACGAACTTGGGGAACTCGACCGCGGCTTGAGCGCCGCCGAACGCCTTCTGCGTCCGGGCGGGCGGCTCGCCGTGGTCTCTTTCCACAGCCTGGAGGACCGCCGGGTGAAGCGGTTCCTGGCCGAACGGTCCGGCCGGACGGGCGGCGTCTCCCGCCACCGGCCCGCGATCGACGCGGAGCATCGCCCGCCGACCTTCACGATCGTCGACCGCAAGGGCGTCTCGCCCGGAGAGGCGGAGCTTCGCGACAACCCCCGCGCCCGCTCGGCCCGCCTGCGCGCGGCGGTCAGGACCGACGCCCCGGCCTGGGAGGCGCTGGCGGCATGATCAAGCTTCCCACCCTCCTGGTGATGGGGCTCGCCGGCGCGGCCAGCGGCCTTCTCTTCCATATCAGCTACGAGGTCCAGGCGCTGGACGAGGAACTGACCTCGCTCAACCGCGAGATCCTGTTCGAGCAGGAATCGATCCGCGTCCTACGGGCGGAATGGGCGTTCCTCAACCGGCCGAGCCGCCTGCGGGAGCTGGGTGCGCAATTCTCCGAGCTTTCCCCGATGACCGCCGGACAGATCGTCGCAAGCATCGAGGAGATCCCGATGCCGCTGCCCGGCCCGCCGGAGATGCCGGGCTATCCCGTGCCTTCCCGCAAGCCCGACCCATCCGCGCCGCCGCTCTCGACCGACGGTCCCGCGCTGGTCGCGGAGCAGGCCCCGGCGCTGATGGATCGCGAAGGAGTGGTCCCGGCGATGGTCGAGGCGACGCCGGAGGTTCCGGCCTTCCAGCCGACCGGGCCGCTGGTCCGCGTCTCCGCGCCGGCGGCCGATCCGCTGGCCGCCGTGCTGGCCGATTTCCGCGCCCGCCGGACGGGAGGCGCGCAATGAGCGACCTGACCGCCGACCGTTTCGCCGAAACCCTGCCGTCGTCGGAGCGCCGCGTCCGGATCAACGGCCGCGCCGCGCAGGCGCTGGAGACCGGCCGCATGCGGCTGATGATCACCGGCGTCGTCTTCGCGCTCGCCTTCGTCACGGTCGGCGGACGGCTGGTCGACGCGACCGTGCTGCAAAGCGGCGTCGAACCCCGGCTGCCCAGCGCCGTCACCGGATCGGCGCCGACCGGCACGCGGGCGGAGATCACGGACCGCGACGGCACGATCCTGGCGACCACCCTGTCGGTCGCCTCGCTCTACGCCGACCCGGCCCTGATCCTCGATCCCATAGAGGCCGCGGACAAGTTGGTCACCATCCTGCCGGAGCTGGACTACGCCAATCTTGTGGAGGATCTGGCGGGCGACGGCCGGTTCGTCTGGATCAAGCGCGGCCTGACCCCGACCCAGCATTACGAACTCAACCGGCTGGGCATCCCCGGCATCGCCTTTCAGACCGAAGAGCAGCGCATCTACCCGATGGGGCCGCTGACTTCCCACATCGTCGGCTTCACCGATATCGACGGGCGCGGCCTGGCCGGGATCGAGCGGTATTTCAACGAACAGCTCATGGTCGGCGGGGAGCCGCTGGCGCTGTCCATCGACATGCGCATCCAGTCGCTGGTGCGCGACGAGCTGGCCGCCAATATCGAGGAATTTCAGGCCATCGGCGGCGCCGGCATAGTGATGGACGTGAATACGGGCGAAGTGCTGGCCATGGTCTCCATGCCGGACTTCAACCCCTACGAGCCGGCTACCGTGCCGCCGGAGACGCGGTTCAACCGCGCCACGCTGGGCGTCTACGAGATGGGGTCGACCTTCAAGATCCTGAACACGGCGATGGCGCTGGAGACGGGCGTCGTCGACATGGATGACGGGTTCGACGCGACCAACCCCATCCGGGTCGGGCGCTTCACCATCAATGACGACCATCCCAAGGCGCGCTGGCTCTCCGTGCCGGAAATCTTCATGTACTCCTCGAATATCGGTTCGGTGCAGATGGCGATGGCCGCCGGCACCCCGGTGCAGCAGGAATTCATGAGCCGGATGGGGATGCTGGACCCCTCCCCGATCGAGGTGCCGGAGGTGGCGGACCCGATCATCCCGGACCCCTGGCGGGAGATCAACACGATGACGATCGCGTTCGGGCACGGCATGGCCGTAAGCTCGATGCAGCTCGTCAGCGCCGTCTCCGCGACCGTCAATGGCGGCATTCTCCACGACGCGACCCTGCTGCGCCACGATCCGGGCGAGGAGTTGGTCGGGACGCGCGTCATTTCCGAGCAGGTGTCCGATCAGATGCGGCGGCTGATGCGGCTGGTCGTGGTCGGGGGCACCGGCGGGAACGCCGACGCCGCCGGCTACATCGTCGGCGGCAAGACCGGAACGGCCGAGAAGGCGGTCGGCGGCGGCTATGACAGGCACGCGCTGATGTCCTCTTTCATCGCCGCCTTTCCGATGACCGACCCACAATATGTCGTATTCATCATGCTCGATGAACCCAAGGGGAACGAGTCAACCTACGGCTATGAGACAGGCGGCTGGGTCGCGGCGCCGGTCGTCCGGCGGGTGATCGAGCAGATGGCCCCGATGGTCGGCATTCCGCCGATCGACGAAGAAAATCCGGAGGTCCGCGAAGCGCTCTACGTGGACCTCAATTCCAGAGTGCCCCTGGAAGGCCGGCTGGCCTCCTACATGAACTGATGACCGTCTTGACCGAACATCGCCCCGCCTCCCCCAGCCCCTCGAGCAATCTCCGGGGGCTTACGTCCGATTCGCGGGAAGTGCGTTCCGGCTACCTGTTCGCGGCGCTGCCCGGCAGCAAGGCCGACGGGCGGACCTTCATCCTGGACGCGATCCGGGCCGGCGCGTCCGCCGTCCTCGCGCCCGCCGGCACGATGCTGCCGCCCGGCGCGGCGGGCAAGGTCGCCCTCATCACCGACGAGAACCCGCGCCGCCGCTTCGCGCTGATGGCCGCGGAATTCCACGGCGCGCAGCCGGAGACTATCGCCGCCGTCACCGGCACCAGCGGCAAGACCTCCACCGTCAGCTTCGCCCGCCAGATGTGGGAACATCTGGGCTGCAAGGCCGCCAGCCTGGGCACGCTCGGCATCACCGCGTTGGGAATGGAGACCTATGGCGCGTTGACGACGCCCGACCCGGCGACGCTCCATGCCGGGCTCGCCGACCTGGCGGCAGCCGGCGTCACGCACCTGGCGATGGAGGCGTCGTCCCACGGGCTGGACCAGCATCGGCTGGACGGGGTGCGGGTGACGGTCGCCGGCTTCACCAATCTGAGCCGCGACCATCTGGACTATCACGCCGACATGGAGACCTACCTGGCGGCCAAGACGCGGCTGTTCACCGACGTTCTGGCGCCCGGCGGCATGGCCGTCCTCAACGCCGACACGCCGGAGAGCATCCGCATCGGATCGGCCGTCGCCCGCGCCGGGCGCAAGATGATGACCTATGGAGCGAAAGGCGCGGACATCCGGATCGAGGAGATCGCGGCCGTTGCCCACGGCACGCAGTTGAAGCTGCTGGTCCGCCGCCGTTCCGTCACGCTGGCGCTGCCGCTGGTCGGCCCGTTCCAGAGCTGGAACGCGCTCTGCGCGCTGGGCCTCGTCATGGCCGGCGGTGTGGAGGACATGGATGCGATCTCGGCGCTGGGCCGACTGAAGGGCGTGCGCGGCCGGATGGAATTGATCGGCCGCCTGCCCAACGGCGCCTCGATCTATGTCGACTACGCCCACAAGCCCGGCGCGCTGGAAACCGTGCTGACCGCGCTGCGCCCGCATACGGAGGGTGCTCTGGTCTGCCTCTTCGGCTGCGGCGGCGACCGGGATTCCGGCAAGCGCCCGGTGATGGGCGGGATCGCTGCGCGGCTGGCCGACCGGGTCATCGTCACCGACGACAACCCCCGGACGGAGGATGCGGCCGCAATCCGGCGGGAGATCATGGCCGCCTGTCCCGGCGGGACGGAGATCGGCGACCGGGCGGAAGCTATCGACCACGCCATCCGGGGACTGGGCGCGAAGGATTTGCTGGTGATCGCCGGCAAGGGGCATGAGACGGGCCAGATCGTCGGCGATACGGTCCGGCCGTTCGACGATGCGGAGACGGCGCGCAAGACCATCGCGGCGCTTGGCGGAGAGGCGGCATGACCGGCGACGCGCTCTGGACCTCTCTCGACGCCGAGGCGGCGACCGCCGGCCGTGCGACGGGTCCCGCCTGGGCGGCGACCGGAATCTCGATCGACAGCCGCTCGGTCCGGCCCGGCGACCTCTTCATCGCGCTGCAAGGGCCGAACTTCGACGGCCATGATTTCGTCGGCGATGCGCTGGCGAAGGGCGCGGCGGCGGCCATGATCCACCGGCCGGTCGAGGGGCTGCCCGGCGACGCGCCGCTGCTGACGGTCGACGATACGATGGATGGCCTGGTCTCGCTGGGCGGGGTGGCGCGGGAACGCAGCCCGGCCCTGATCGCCGCCGTGACCGGGTCGGTCGGCAAGACCGGCACTAAGGAGGCGCTGCGTCTGGCCCTGGAGGATCAGGCCCCGACCTACGCCAATGTCGGCAACCTCAACAACCATTGGGGCGTGCCGCTGTCGCTCGCCCGGATGCCGGAGGAAGCGCGCTACGGCATCTTCGAGCTGGGGATGAACCATGCGGGTGAGATCGCGCCCCTCTCCCGGCAGGTGAAGCCTCATGTCGCGATCGTCACGACGGTCGAACCGGTGCATCTGGAGCATTTCGACTCGGTCGAAGCGATCGCCGACGCCAAGGCGGAGATCTTCGCCGGCATGGGGCCGACCGGCATCGCCATCCTGAACCGCGACAACCCGCATTTCGCGCGGCTTCTCGCCCATGCCCGCACCCAGGGCGTCGGGCGCATCTGGAGCTTCGGGGACCATCCCGACGCCGACGCCCGCCTTACTGATTGCTCGCTCCACGCCAACGCCAGCGCGGTCAGCGCCGTCGTGATGGGCGAACCCGTCCAATATTCCCTTTCCGCGCCCGGCCGCCACTGGGTCACGAACAGCCTCGCCGTCCTCCTTGCGGTCAAGGCGCTGGGCGCGGATCTTTCCTCCGGCGCGCGCGGCCTCGCGCGCATCACCCCGCCCAAGGGCCGGGGCGCGCGGTCCCGCATCCGCTTCGGGCGGGACGGCCGCTCGGGATCGTTCCTGCTGATCGATGAAAGCTACAACGCCAGCCCGGCCTCGCTCGCGGCGGCGCTGACGGTGCTGGGCCAGACCGATCTGGGGCCCCAGGGCCGCCATGTCGCGGTGCTGGGCGACATGCTGGAACTGGGCGAACAGGCGGCGGCCCTCCATGCCGGCCTGCGGGAGGACCTGATCGCCCGTAAGGTCGATCTCGTCTTCGCCTGCGGACCGCTGATGGCGAACCTCTACGACACCCTGCCCCCCGCCATGCGCGGCGGCTACGCGCCGGACAGCGCCGCCCTGGCCCCGCTGGTGGCGGACGCGGTCCGCGACGGCGACGTAGTGATGGTCAAGGGATCGCTGGGCAGCCGGATGGCGCCGATCGTGGCTGCCCTCCAGGCGCTGGAGCCGGGCGGCGACGCCCAAAACGGCCTTCGCACGGCGACGGGGGCCTGACCGAAATGCTGTATGCCCTTCTCGCCCCCATGGCCGATGAATTCATCGCCTTCAACGTCTTCCGCTACATCACCTTCAGGACCGGCGGGGCGCTGCTGACGGCGCTGATCGTCGCCTTCGTGATCGGCCCGCGCCTGATCGCCTGGCTGAAGCGCAAGCAGCGCGACGGTCAGCCGATCCGCGAGGACGGTCCGGAGAGCCATCTCGCCAAGAAGGGTACGCCGACCATGGGCGGGCTGATGGTGCTGGTCTCCATGATCGTCTCCACGCTCCTCTGGGCCGACCTCTCCAACCAGTATGTCTGGATCGTCCTCTTGGTGACGCTGGGCTTCGGGCTGGTCGGCTTCGGCGACGACTATCTGAAGCTGACGCGGCGCAACACCAAGGGGCTGCCCGGACGCGGCAAGCTGGCCTTCCAGATCCTGGTCAGCGCCGTCGCGGCATCCTGGTACATCGCCATCACCCCCAGCCCGCTCGATACCGGCCTGGCGATCCCCTTCTTCAAGGACCTGCTGATCAATCTCGGCTTCCTCGCCGTGCCGTTCGCAATCTTCGTCATGGTCGGCGCGTCGAACTCGGTCAATCTGACCGACGGGCTGGACGGGCTGGCCATCGTGCCGGTGATGATCGCGGCGGCCTGCTTCGGCCTCATCTCCTACCTCGCCGGCAACGCCATCTTCGCCGAATACCTCCAGATCCATTTCGTCATCGGGTCGGGTGAGCTTTCGGTCTTCTGCGGCGCGCTGATCGGGGCCGGGCTCGGCTTCCTCTGGTTCAACGCGCCGCCGGCCATGGTCTTCATGGGCGACACGGGCTCGCTGTCCATGGGCGGCGCGCTGGGGTCGATCAGCATGATGACCAAGCATGAGCTGGTGCTGGCCATCATCGGCGGCCTGTTCGTGCTGGAGACGGTGTCGGTGATCGTCCAGGTCGCCAGCTTCCGGATGACCGGCCGCCGCGTCTTCCGCATGGCCCCGCTGCACCATCATTTCGAAAAGAAGGGCTGGGCCGAACCGACCGTCGTCATCCGCTTCTGGATCATCGCCGTCGTGCTGGCGATGATCGGCCTGTCCACGCTGAAGCTGAGGTGACCATGACCGGCATCGATCTCAGCTTCCTGGAAGACCGGACCGTCGCAATCCTCGGCCTCGGCAAGTCCGGGCTGACGGCGGCCAAGGCGCTGAAGGCGTCCGGCGTCCGCGTCGTCGCCTGGGACGATGGCGCGCCGGCCCGCGCGGCGGCCGAAGCGGCCGGCATTCCCACCGCCGACCCGGCCAACGACGATTTCGCCCGCGCCGACATGCTGGTGCTGAGCCCCGGCATCCCGCGCCGCCACCCCGCGCCGCACCCCGCCGTGGCGGCCGCCCTGGCGCGCGGCGCGGTCGTCGCCAACGACATCGACCTGCTGGGCATGGTCCAGGCCGGCGCAAACTGGCTGGGCGTCACCGGCACCAACGGCAAGTCGACCACCACCGCCCTGATCGGCCATTTGCTGAAGGAAACCGGAATCCGGGCGGAGGTCGGCGGCAATCTGGGCACACCGGCCCTGGCGCTCGCGCCGCTGGGTCCCGAAGGTTGGTACGTGCTGGAGCTTTCCTCCTACCAGCTTGAGACGGTGAGCGCGGTTCGCTGGGACGTCGGCGTGCTGCTGAACGTCACGGCCGACCATCTGGATCGCTATGCCGGGATGGACGATTACGTGGCGGCGAAGGCGAAGCTGTTCGCCCACCAGCCGACCGGCGCGGTGGCGATCATCGGAATCGACGACGATTGGTGCCGCGGCCTTCATGAGACGCTGGCGAAGCGGCCGAACCGCCGCGCCATCGCGATCTCCTCCCAGCACCCCGTTCCGGGCGGCGTCCATGCCGTGGACGGGAAGCTGATCGACGATCTGGATGGCAAGGCCGCGCCGGTCGCGGACCTTCGCGCCATCCCCACCCTTCCCGGCGCCCATAACTGGCAGAACGCAGCCGCCGCCTACGCCGCCATCCGGTCCGTCGGCGTGCCGGCCGACCGGATCGCGGCGGCGCTGAAATCCTTCCCCGGCCTTGCCCACCGGCAAGAGCTGGTGGCGACCATCGACGGCGTCCGCTTCGTCAATGACAGCAAGGCGACCAACGCCGACGCGGCGGCCAAGGCGCTGGGCAGCTACGACCGCATCTACTGGATCGCGGGCGGCAAGCCCAAGCCCGGCGGGCTGGAGGCGCTGGATCCCTGGCTCGACCGCATCGCCCACGCCTATCTGATCGGCGAGGGGGCGGAGAAGTTCGCCGGCTATCTCGGCGCGCGGGTTCCGCACGAGATATCGGGCGATCTGGAGACCGCCGTCCGCGCCGCCGCCGCCCGCGCCCGCCGCGACGGGGCGAGGAACGCGGTGGTGCTGCTGTCGCCGGCCTGCGCCAGCTTCGACCAGTTCGCGAATTTCGAGGAGCGGGGCCGCGCCTTCGCGACCGCCGTCAACGGGCTGACCGAGGGCGGCCGCACCGCGTTGGCGGGGGGAGGACGCTGATGGTCCTGCTCGACCGCACCGATACCTCCGTCCTTGGCCGCTGGTGGTGGACCGTCGACCGCTGGACGCTGGCGGCGCTCGGCCTCCTGGTCGGATTCGGCGCGATCCTGATCGCCGCCGCCAGCCCGCCGGTGGCCGAACGGATCGGCCTGGCCGAATTCCACTTCGTCTATCGGCACATCACCTATCTGACGCTGTCGCTGGGCGTGCTCTTCATCACCTCGCTGCTCAGCCCCACCGGCGTGCGGCGGCTGTCGGCGCTGATGCTGGTCGGCGGCATCCTTGGCCTCGCCGCGACGCTGGTCGTGGGTGTGGAGATCAAGGGCGCAACCCGCTGGGTCCAGCTTCCCGGCATCTCCGTGCAGCCTTCGGAATTCGTGAAGCCGGCCTTCGCGGTGATCGCCGCCTGGCTGTTCGCCGAACAGAAGCTGCGCGACGGCTTCCCCGGCTACCTCGTCTGCACCGCGATCTTCGCGGTGATCGTGACGCTGATGCTGATGCAGCCGGATCTTGGCATGGCGGTGGTGATCACCGCCGTCTGGGGCACCCAGTTCTTCCTGGCCGGCCTGCCGATGGCGCTGGTGATCGTGCTGTTCGTCCTGGCGGTCGGCGGCATGGTCGGCAGCTACTTCGCCTTTCCCCACGTCGCCAGCCGCATCGACCGGTTCCTCGACCCGTCCAGCGGCGACAGCTACCAGATCAACCGGTCGCTGGAGGCGTTCATGAATGGCGGCGCCTGGGGCGTCGGCCCCGGCGAGGGAACGGTGAAGCTCTACCTTCCCGATGCCCACGCGGACTTCATCTTCGCCGTGGCGGGAGAGGAATTCGGCCTCTTCTGGTGCCTCATTCTCGTCGCGCTTTTCGGCTTCATCGTGCTGCGCGGCTTCGTCCGCGTCAGCGACGACAACAACCTTTTCGTCCTCCTGGCCTCCGCCGGATTGCTGATCCAGTTCGGCCTGCAGGCGCTGATCAACATGGGTTCCACACTGCATCTCATCCCCACCAAGGGCATGACTCTGCCCTTCGTCTCCTATGGCGGCTCCTCCCTTCTCGCGATCGGCTTCGGCATGGGCATGACGCTGGCCCTGACGCGCCGACGCCCCGGCGCGGGAGGCTCGCCATGACCGCCGCCGCGATGGACCGGAAGACGATCGTGCTGGCCGCCGGGGGCACCGGCGGGCACATGTTCCCGGCCGAGGCGCTGGCGGGCGAACTGCTGGATCGCGGCCATCGGGTCGTTCTGGTGACCGACCGGCGCGGCCAGACCTTCGGCGACCGGCTGGCGCAGGTGGAGACCTTCCGCATCCGCGCCGCGACCATGGGACGCGGGTTTGTCGGCAAGGCCCGCACCGCGACGGAGCTTCTGATCGGCTACGGCCAGGCGCGCGGCATCCTGCGCGGGCTGAACGCCGATGCCGTGGTCGGCTTCGGCGGCTATCCCTCCGCCCCCACCGTCTTCGCCGCCGGCCGGCTGGGCCTGCCCGTCGCGCTGCATGAGCAGAATGCCGTGCTGGGCCGGGCGAACCGGATGCTGTCGGGCAAGGCGAAGCTGATCGCCACCTCCTTCCCCGGCATCGTGGGGCTGAAGCCGGAGCAGCGGACGCTGATCACGCTCACCGGCAATCCCGTCCGTCCCGCGATCGCCGCCGTCGCAGGCGCGCCCTACCGGACGCCGCGCGGAAGCGACCCGGTGCGGCTGCTGATCCTCGGCGGCAGCCAGGGCGCGCGCATCTTCAGCGAGATCGTGCCCGCCACCCTGGCCCTCCTTCCGGCGACCCTGCGGGCGCGGCTGCATGTCAGCCAGCAATGCCGGCCGGAGGATCTGGAGAAGGCGCGGAAGGCCTATGCCGGAACCGGTATCGAGATCGATTTGTCGGACTTCTTCAAGGACGTGCCCCGCCGCCTGACCGACGCGCATCTGGTCATCTGCCGGTCCGGCGCCTCCACCGTCGCGGAGCTGGCGGCCGTCGGCCGGCCGGCGATCCTGGTGCCCTACCCCCACGCCATGGACGATCATCAGAGCGCCAACGCCCGCGGCTTCGTCACCGCCGGCGGCGGCTGGCTGGTGCCGCAATCCGACCTGGACCCCGAAAGCCTGGCCCGCCAGATGGCCGACCTGATCGACCAGCCCGACCGGCTGGCGCAGGCGGCCGCCAACGCCGCCGGCTTCGGCGCGCTGGACGCCGCCTCGCGGCTGGCCGACGCCGTGCTGAAGCTGGCCGGGGCGGCGACCAACGGCAATGGCGGCCACGCCCATCGGGAGGCCGCCGAATGAGACAGATGCCCCTCGACATCGGGACCATCCATTTCGTCGGCATCGGCGGCATCGGGATGAGCGGCATCGCGGAGGTGCTGTGCAATCTGGGTTATTCCGTGCAGGGATCGGACGTGGCGGAGAACGCCAACGTCCAGCGCCTCCGCACGCTGGGCGTCCGGGTCGCCATAGGCCATGCGGCGGAGAATATCGGCGACGCCGCCGTCATCGTCGTCTCCTCGGCCATCAAGCCCGACAATCCGGAGCTTCAGGCAGCCCGCGCCTCCATGGTTCCGGTCGTCCGCCGGGCGGAGATGCTGGGCGAGCTGATGCGGCTGAAATGGTCGATCGCCATCGGCGGCACCCATGGCAAGACGACCACCACCTCGCTGGTCGCCACCATGGTCGACGCCGCCGGCTTCGACCCCACCATCATCAATGGCGGCATCATCAACGCGCTGGGCACCAACGCCCGTCTGGGCGCGGGCGAATGGATGGTGGTGGAGGCCGACGAGAGCGACGGCACCTTCACTCGGCTGCCGGCGACGATCGCGGTCGTCACCAACATCGATCCGGAGCATCTGGATTTCTACGGCGATTTCGACGCCGTCCGGCACGCCTTCGAACAGTTCGTGACCAACATCCCGTTCTACGGGTTCGCCGCGCTCTGCATCGATCATGCGGAGGTCCAGGCGATGATCCCGCGCGTGCTGGACCGGCGCGTCGTCACCTATGGGATGAGCCCGCAGGCCGATGTCCGGGCGATGAATGTCCGCATCACGTCCGGCGGGTCCAGCTTCGACGTGGTGCTGACCGACCGCGCCTCGGGCCGCCGCCGGACGCTGCGGGACCTGTTCCTGCCGATGCTGGGCCACCACAACGTCCAGAACGCGCTGGCCGCCATCGCCATCGGCGCGGAGATGGAACTGTCGGACGAGAAGATCGCCCAGACGCTGGCCGCGTTCGGCGGCGTCAAGCGGCGCTTCACCAAGACCGGCACGGTCAACGACATCACCGTGATCGACGATTACGGCCACCACCCGGTGGAGATCGCGGCCGTGCTGAGCGCCGCGCGAGCCGCCGTCTCTCAAGCGGGTGGCCGGGTGATCGCGATCGTCCAGCCGCACCGCTACAGCCGGCTTCAAAGCCTGTTCGAGGAATTCTGCACCTGCTTCAACGACGCCGACGCCGTCATCGTCGCCGATGTCTACGCCGCCGGCGAAGCGCCGATCGAGGGCGCGAGCCGCGACGCGCTGGTCGAGGGGCTGCGGACCCACGGCCATCGTCTGGCGATCCCCCTGCCCGGCCCCGACCATCTGGCCGACATCGTCAAGGAAGCGGCGAAGCCGGGCGATCTGGTCGTCTGCCTGGGCGCCGGCAACATCACGCAATGGGCCAACGCCCTGCCGGCGCAGCTTGCCGAGCGGCTGGGCGTGGCCTTGACGGAGGCGCGCGGATGATGCCGGCCGTCAGCCCCCTTCCCCGCCTGATCGACCGGCTGCCCGCCGTCCGCGGCCGGCTGACCGAGAACGCGCCCCTGTCCCAGGTGACCTGGTTCCGCGTCGGCGGACCGGCGGACGTTCTCTTCAAGCCCGCCGACCGCGACGATCTCGCCGCCTTCCTGGCCGGCTGTCCGGAAGACGTGCCGATCACTGTCATCGGCGTCGCCTCCAACCTTCTGGTCCGCGACGGCGGGGTGCGCGGCATCGTCATTCGGCTGGGCCGCGACTTCGCCGGCATCGAGGCGGCTGGCGACACGATCGTCGCCGGCGCCGCCGCGCTGGATGTCAACGTCGCCCGCGTCGCGCAGGAAGCCGGCCTTTCCGGCATCGAATTCCTGGTCGGCATCCCCGGCACGATCGGTGGCGCGCTCCGGATGAATGCCGGCGCCTACGGGCGGGAGGTGAAGGATGCGCTGCGGGAGGCGACGGCGCTGGATCGACAGGGGAACCTCCACACCCTGCCGCTCGCCGAGTTGGGGCTCGCCTACCGACATTCGGACGTCCCGGCGGACTGGATCTTTACCGGCGCGGTCTTCGAGACGGCTCCCGGCGATCGCAACGCCATCGCAGCGCGGATGAAGGAGATCACCGACGCGCGGGGCTCCACCCAGCCGATCCGGTCGCGCACCGGCGGGTCGACCTTCGCCAATCCGGACGGCCACAAGGCCTGGCAGCTTATCGACGCCGCCGGCTGCCGGGGGCTGCGGATCGGCGGCGCGCAGGTCAGCGAGCAGCATTGCAACTTCCTGCTCAATACCGGCGACGCCACCGCCACCGACATCGAAGGGCTGGGCGAGGAGGTCCGCCGCCGGGTGCGCGACGCGTCGGGAATCGAGTTGCGCTGGGAGATCAGGCGCATCGGGGAGGCCGCCCATGGCTGAGCGGATCGCCATCCTCCATGGCGGCTGGTCCGCCGAGCGTCCGGTCAGCCTGGTCAGCGGCGCGGCGGTGGCCAAAGCGCTGAAGGAGCGCGGGCACGATGCCTACCTGATCGACGTGACCCGCGACCTGCCGGCGCTGATCGACGCGCTGACGCCGCGCCCGGCGATCGTCTTCAACGCCCTGCACGGTCATGGCGGGGAGGACGGCACGATCCAGGGCGTGCTGGACATGCTGGGCCTGCCCTACACCCATTCCGGCCTGCTGCCGTCCGCCATCGCCATGTCCAAGCCGGTAACCAAGCGCCTGCTGGCCGACCACGGCGTGCGCAGCCCGAAGGGCGTTGTCGCGCCGCGCGACCGGGTGGCGACCAGCCATGTCATGCCGCCGCCCTATGTGGTGAAGCCGGCGGCCGAGGGCTCCAGCTTCGGCGTCCGGATGGTCGGATCGAACGACAACGCGCCGCCGCTGGACGTGAAGGATTGGACCTTCGGCGAGGACGTGCTGGTGGAGGAATACATCCCCGGCCGGGAGCTGACCGTGGGCGTCATGGGCCACCGCGCGCTGACCGTCACGGAGATCACCCACCAGCACGGCTTCTTCGACTACGACGCCAAATACACGGCCGGCCACGCCGTCCATGTCCTGCCGGCGGAGATTCCGCAGGACGTGTTCGACGAGGCGATGCGCGTGGCGCTGCTGGCCCACCAGGCGCTGGGCTGCGCCGGCATCAGCCGCAGCGACTTCCGCTATGACGACGGCCGCCCCGGTCTGGAGGGGCTGTACTTCCTTGAGATCAACACCCAGCCCGGTTTCACGCCGATCAGCCTGGTGCCGGAGCAGGCGGCCCATGTCGGCGTGTCCTTCGCCGATCTGTGCGAATGGCTGATGGAGAACGCGACATGCCCCGCATGAGCGCCCAGCGTCAATCCACCGCACGCGGCCGGTCCGCGCCCGCCAGGCGGCCCGCCCCCTCCCGGACGCGCCAGCGCATGATCCGCTTCGGCCTGCCGGGCGCGGCGCTTGTCCTGCTGCTGGGCTTCGGGACATGGGCGTGGGCGAGCGGCTGGGCCGCCGCCACCGCCACCCGGCTGAACGAGGGCTTCTGGCGGATGACCGCGGACGTCGGCTTCTCCGTCCAGGAGGTTCTGGTCGTCGGCCGGGGAGAGACGGACAGGGATCGGATTTTGGCGGCGCTGGGGATCGAGCGGGGCGATCCGATCCTGCGCTTCGATCCCGACGACGCGCATGCCGCCCTCGCCGCCCTGTCCTGGGTCCGCAGCGCGACCGTGGAGCGCCGCCTGCCGAACACCATCTTCATCCGGCTGGAGGAACGCCGGCCGCTCGCCATCTGGCAGAACGAACATGACCTGAAGGTCATCGACCAGGACGGACGGGTTCTGGCCGACGGCGGCATCGCCGCCTTCTCCGACCTGCCGCTCCTGGTCGGCCCGGACGTGCCGGAGCATGCGGCGTCGTTCCTCTCTCAGGTCTACGCCGAACCGACGATCGCCGAGCGTATGGACGCGGCGGTCAGGGTCAGCGGCCGGCGCTGGGACCTTCAACTGGAGAACGGCGTCACCATCCGGCTGCCGGAAGGCGACGAGGCGGAGGCGCTGGCCCGGCTGGCCGACGCGGCGGCCGCTTCGGAACTGTTCGAACGGGACATCGTCGCGATCGACCTGCGGCTGGCCGATCGGCTGGTGATCCAGACATCTCCGATGGCGGCCGAGCGGCGGCGGCTGCCGGAAGAGAACACGTGAGCCGGCGGGAGGCATCGAGGGGGAATCATGGGATTTAACGGCGTCCGCAAAATACGCACGAAGCCCAGGGGCGAGGTCATGGCCGCGCTCGATGTGGGCAGCACGAAGGTCGTCTGCTTCATCGCGCGGATCGAGGACAATGGCCGTCCGCGGGTCATCGGCATCGGCCATCAGGTCAGCCGTGGCGTCCGGGCCGGGGCCATCATCGACATGGACGCGGCGGAGAAAGCCATCGGCCACGCCGTCTCTTCGGCCGAACAGATGGCCGGCGAACAGATCCGCGACGTCATCGTCAACATCTCCGGCGGCAACCCCGCCTCCCAGATGATGGGGGTGGAGGTCTCCATCGCCGGCCACGATGTCGGCGAGGACGACCTGCGCCGCGCGCTGCGCGCCCAGGGGCCGAACCGCATCCCGCCGGACAGCGAGATCCTGCACGCCATCCCCGTCAGCTACGCCATCGACGGCGCGCGCGGCATCCGCGATCCGCGCGGCATGTTCGGCGACCGGCTGGGCGTGGACATCCATCTAGTGACCGCCGGGTCGGGCCCGCTACGCAACCTGGCGACCTGCATCAGTCGCTGCCATCTGGAAACCGACGGCTACGTCGTCAGCCCCTATGCCGCCGGCCTGGCCTGCCTGGTCGAGGATGAGATGGAACTGGGCTGCACCGTGATCGACATGGGCGGCGGGGCCACCTCCATCGCCGTCTTCATGGAAGGCAACCTCGTCTTCGCGGACTGCGTGCCGGTGGGCGGCGCGCACGTCACCAACGATATCGCGCGCGGTCTGACGACGCCGGTCGTCCATGCGGAGCGGATGAAGACGCTCTACGGCTCCGCCATTCCCAGCGTGTCGGACGAGCGGGAGATCATCGACGTTCCCCAGGTCGGCGAGGAAGAGCCCGCCCAGGCGAACCACGTCCCCCGCTCCCTCCTGACCGGCATCATCCAGCCGCGCATGGAGGAGATGTTCGAACTGGTGCGCTCCCGCCTGGAGGCCAGCGGCTTCGAGAAGGTCGCCGGCCGTCGGGTGGTGCTGACCGGCGGCGGCTCGCAGCTCCAGGGCGTCCGCGAGCTGGCGCAACTGATCCTGGACAAACAGGTCCGCATGGGCCGCCCGCTGGCGATCCACGGGCTGGCCGAATCGACCTGCGGTCCAGCCTTCTCCACGGCCACGGGGCTTCTCGCCTACGCCGTCCGCAACCAGGGCGACCTGGCCCTGGTCGGGGTCGGCGCGGACGAACCGCCCGAGGGGCTGTGGAGCAAACTAGGAGGATGGTTCCGTGACAACCTCTGATCCCCCCAGACCTGAATCCATCCCGGAACCGACAACCAGACCAACCGCCGTTCTCGCGGCGGGCCCTGCGCCGGGGTCTAGCGGCGAGACAATGGCAACCACGAAATCGAGCGAGAGGGAGACGGCACGTCATGATTAATCTCGGAATTCCCCAGAACACCGTCCAGATGCATCCGCGTATCACCGTGGTTGGCGTCGGCGGCGCCGGCGGCAACGCCGTCAACAACATGATCAAGTCCAACCTGGAAGGGGTGGAGTTCCTGGTCGCCAACACCGACGCCCAGTCGGTGCAGGGCAGCCTGGCCGACCGCAAGATCCAGCTCGGCAACGGCATCACCCAGGGCCTCGGCGCCGGGTCGCGGCCGGACATCGGGCGCGCCGCGGCCGAGGAGGCGCTGGAAGAGGTGATCAGCTACCTCGAAGGCAGCCACATGGTGTTCATCACCGCCGGCATGGGCGGCGGCACCGGCACGGGAGCGGCCCCCGTCATCGCCCGTGCGGCGCGGGAGCAGGGCATCCTGACCGTCGGCGTGGTGACCAAGCCCTTCCATTTCGAGGGCGCGCACCGCATGCGCATCGCCGAGGCCGGGCTGAACGAGCTGCAGCAATATGTCGACACGCTGATCGTGATCCCGAACCAGAACCTGTTCAGGATCGCCAACGAGAAGACGACCTTCGCGGACGCCTTCAAGATGGCCGACGACGTGCTGCATTCCGGCGTCCGGGGCGTCACCGACCTGATGGTCATGCCGGGCCTCATCAACCTCGACTTCGCCGACATCCGCACCGTGATGTCAGAGATGGGCAAGGCGATGATGGGCACGGGCGAGGCCGAGGGCGACCGCCGGTCGGTGATGGCGGCCGAGGCCGCTATCTCCAACCCGCTGCTGGACGACGTGTCGATGAAGGGCGCGCGCGGCGTCCTCATCAACATCACCGGCGGCCTGGACATGACCCTCTATGAGGTCGACGAGGCGGCCAACCGCATCAGGGACGAGGTCGACGCCGACGCCAACATCATCTTCGGGTCGACCTTCGACGAATCCATGGAAGGACGGGTCCGCGTCTCGGTCGTGTCCACGGGCATCGATCTGGAGGCGGCCGCCGGCAACCGGCCGGGGGTGACCAATCTCAGCCTGGTCAGCGACCGCACGGCCAAGACGGCTCCGGAAGCCCCGCGTCCGGCCGCCGGCGGGTTCAGCGCGGCGACCGCCATGCGGCAGCCCTCCTCCGTCCGTCAGCAGCCGATGGGCGGCGCCCCCTCCCCGGCGGCCCGCGCTTCGGCCGGCCCGGCCATGGCATCTGCCGCGGCCCTCAAGCAGCCGGAGCCTTATGAGGAGCACATGATGGGCGAGGCCGAGATGCAGGCGGAGCCCGAGGCCATCGACCCGATGTCCTATGCCGAACCGCTGCCGGAAGCGCCCCGCGCCGAACGCCGGGAAGGCAACTTCATCGCTCCCCGCCCGATGGAGGCTCCGGCCCGCGCCGCCGGCCCGGCCTATGGCCATGCCGAAGGCCACGGCCGGGGCATGGTCGACACCGCCCGGCGCGGGTTCAGCCTGTTCCGCCAGGTGACCGGCCTGATGCGCGATGGAGAGGACGCCCATCACGCTCCGGCCGAACACCGCCCGGCGCCCCAGCAGGCGGCCGCTCCCGCCCCGGCCCCGCGCCAGGCCCCACCGGCCACGTCCTACGGCCAGCCGGCGCAGCCCGCCCAGACGCGGTTCAGCGGCTTCGACAACAGCCGGGGGCCGCTGCCCAGCGCGGAGGACGAACAGCTGGACATCCCGGCCTTCCTGCGCCGCCAGGCCAACTGACCGGCCGTCGTTACCGTCCCCCGACAGTTGTGTCGCGGGACGGTAATAAACGGTAACAAAGAGTGATTTGTATGCTCCAGGCGATGTTGCTACCTAATCGCCTGGAGCTTTTTATTTTTGATCTTCCGGGGAAGAGTTCCGCCGCAGCCTTTTGACAGGGCTCGGATTTTCCAAGGCCGGCGGATCGGTCGTCGGCCCCCAACGATGGTAGCGCACCTTGTCCTTCCCGACCGTCACCTCCGAGGGTTCTTCCCAGAAGACCCTGAAATCCGCGATCCATTGCAGCGGCGTCGGCCTCCATTCGGGCCGCAACGTCTCCATGACGCTGCGTCCGGCGGACGTGAACACGGGCATCACCTTCATCCGCACCGACCTTAAGGCCGGGATGCGGGTCATCCCCGCGATCTGGGACCGGGTGGTCGACACCCGCCTCTGCACCGTCGTGGGCAATGAGGACGGCGCCACCGTCGGGACGATCGAGCATCTGATGGCTGCCCTCCGCGGCTGCGGCGTCGATAATGCGGAGATCGAACTGGACGGGCCGGAAGTGCCGGTCATGGACGGCAGCGCCGCGCCCTTCGTCTTCCTGATCGAATGCGCCGGGATGACCTCCCAGGCCGCCGCCCGCCGGGCCATCCGCCTGCTGCGCCCCGTGGAGGTCTCCGACGGCGACAAGCTGGCAAGCTTCACCCCGTCCGTCGGCTGCTCCTACAGCATGCTGATCGACTTCCCCAGCCGGGCCATCTCCCGCCAGCAGGGCTACGTCAAACTGGAGAACGGGTCCTTCAAGGATGAGATTTCCCGCGCCCGCACCTTCGGCTTCCTCCAGGATGTCGAGATGTTGAAGCGCAACGGCCTGGCGCTCGGCGGCTCGCTCGACAACGCCGTCGTCGTCAATGGCGACAAGGTGCTGAACGAGGACGGGCTGCGCTTCCAGGACGAATTCGTGCGCCACAAGATCCTGGATTCGATCGGCGACCTCTACCTCGCCGGCGCTCCGGTGCTGGGCCATTTCCACGGCGTCAAGTCGGGCCACGCGCTCAACAACAAGCTGCTGCGGGAACTGTTCGCGGACGAGAGCGCCTGGATCTACGACACGATGGGCGCCGTCGAGACCCTCCCCACCTGGGAAGCCGCCCCCCTCGCCCGTACGGCCTGACGCCGGCCGGCCGTTCTGGCCCTCCCCTCCCTCGCGTCGTCATGCCGGACTTGATCCGGCATCCATGCGCCGTCCGCCATTTGCACGGGCGGCGCTTCTTCTTCGCCGGCGGCGCGGCACAAACGGCCTATGGATTCCGGATCAAGTCCGAAATGACCAACAAAAACAACGTCATGCTGGACTTGATCCAGCATCCATGCGCCGCCGGCCGGGAACGACCGTCTTGCCGACGCCCCATCAAAGGACTAAATTCCTTTGACCGGACGGCGAACGGAGACGGAAATGATGACGAATGATAACAAATGATGACGCCGGAGAAAGCGTCCTTTGCCCGATGTCGCATCCTGGAGTCCGTGTGCTATAAGGGGCGCCACGGCATGACCTTATGGATTCGATATCGGATGTACCGCCAGCGCCTCCTCGCCGCCGCCGGCTTGGCCCTGCTTCTCTCCGCCTGCTCCAGCGACGAAGAAGTCGTCTATATGGAGCGGCCGGCGGAGGAGATCTACGCCGCCGCCCAGGCCGAACTGGCCGAGGGCAACGAAAGCCAGGCCGCCGACCTGTTCGACGAGGTGGAGCGCCAGCACCCCTATTCCCAATGGGCGACGCGCGCGCAGTTGATGGCCGCCTACGCCCATTACGAGGACCTGGAATATGACGACGCGATCATCGCGCTCGACCGCTTCATCCAGCTCCATCCGGGCAATGAGGATATCGCCTACGCCTATTATCTGAAGGCCCTGTCCTATTACGAACGCATCTCCGACGTTCAGCGCGACCAGCGGATGACCGAACAGGCGATGGGCGCGCTGCGGGAGGTCGTCCAGCGATTCCCCGCGACCGAATACGCCCGTGACGCGTCGCTGAAGATCGACCTGACGCTTGACCAGCTTGCCGGCAAGGAGATGTCGATCGGCCGCTGGTATCTGGGCCAGGGCCACTACAACGCCGCGATCAACCGCTTCGAGAACGTCGTCGAGAACTACCAGACGACGACCCATGTGCCCGAGGCGCTGCACCGGCTGACGGAGGCTTATCTGTCGCTTGGCCTGGTCCAGGAGGCGCGCCAGACGGCGTCCGTGCTGGGCTATAACTATCCCGGCAGCGAATGGTATCTGGACAGCTACGCCGTGCTGGTCGACGAGAGCGTCCGGCCGGAGGATGAGGGCGGCCTGCTGGATATGATTTTCTGATCGCCATGCTGGTTGGCCTGTCGATCCGGAACATCGTTCTGATCGAGCAGTTGTCGCTGTCTCTGGGGCCGGGGCTTTCGGCCCTGACCGGCGAGACTGGCGCCGGCAAGTCCATCCTGCTGGACGCGCTGGGCCTCGCGCTTGGCGGACGCGGCGATAGTTCCCTTGTCAGGCACGGCGCCGATTCGGCGTCGGTGACGGCCGAATTCGACCTTGCCCCGAGCCACCCCGCCATCGCCCTGCTGCGCGAGCAGGAGCTGGAGGCCGAAAGCCCGCTGGTGCTGCGCCGCAGCGTCTCCGCCGACGGCCGCAGCCGCGCCTTCGCCAATGATCAGCCGGTCAGCGTCGGACTGCTGCGCCAGATCGGCGAGACGCTGGTCGAGGTCCATGGCCAGTTCGACACCCATGGCCTTCTGAACCCCCAGACCCACCGCGACGTGCTGGATGAATTCGCCCAGTCGGCAGGCGCGCTGAACCAGGTGTCCGGCCTCTGGTCCGAGTGGCGGGGGGCCGAACAGGCGCGCGCCGAGGCCGAGTCCGACCTCGCCCGCATCAGGGCGGAGGAGGATTACCTTCGCCATGCGTTGGAGGAGTTGGACCAGCTTGGCCCCGAGGCGGGCGAGGAGGACCGGCTGGCCGAGCGCCGGTCGATGCTGATGCACCGGGAGAAGCTGGCGGAGGCGATCAACGCCGCGCTGGCCGACCTCAGCCTCGGCGACCGCAGCGCCGAACGGCTGCTGGGCGCGGCGCAACGCCACCTCCAGCGGGTCGCTGACAAGGCCGGCGGACGGCTGGACCCGATCCTGGAGACGCTGGACCGGGCGCTGACCGAGGCGGTCGACGCCGTCGCCGACATCCAGAGCCTGAGCGCCGACATGGAGCTGGATGTGGACGATCTGGAGACGCTGGAGGAGCGGCTGTTCGCGATGCGCGCCGTCGCCCGCAAGCATAATGTCGAGGTCGACGCCCTGCCGGACCTGCGGGCCGATTTCCGGCGTCGCCTGGACCTCATCGACGATCAGGGCGGCGCGATGGGCGCGCTGGCGACAGCGGCGCGGCAGGCGAAGGAACGCTATCGCGCGGCCGCCGCCGCCCTGTCCGACGCGCGCAAGGCCGCCGCCGCCCGTCTGGACAAGGCGGTGGGCGGGGAGCTTGCGCCCCTGAAGCTGGAGAAGGCGCGCTTCGCGACTCTGGTCGAGCCGCTGGAGGAAAGCGATTGGGGGCCGGCGGGGACCGATCGAATCGCCTTCCAGGTCTCCACCAACCCCGGCGCGCCGCCGGGCCCGCTCAACCGCATCGCGTCGGGCGGCGAGCTGGCGCGCTTCATGCTGGCGCTGAAGGTCGTGCTGGCCAGGTCGGGCAGCGTCGCGACGCTGGTGTTCGACGAGGTCGACACCGGCATCGGCGGGGCGGTCGCCGACGCGGTGGGCGAACGGCTGGGCCGGTTGAGCGAGCATCATCAGGTGCTGGTCGTCACCCACAGCCCGCAGGTCGCGGCGCGGGCGGAGGCGCATCTGCGGGTCGCCAAGGCGGCGGCGGGCGACCATGTGGCGACCACCGTTTCGACCCTGGACGCGACGGAAAGGCGGGAGGAGATTGCCCGCATGCTGTCCGGCGCCACCATCACCAACCAGGCTCGCGCCGCCGCCGACAGCCTGATGGCCGGGCGCGCCTGACAGACAGGAAAAGGGCAGAAGAGGATGGGCGAGGAATTGCGCCGCCGGCCGGTCGAGGACCTGACGCAGGAGGAGGCGGCCGAGGATCTGGCAGCCCTGGCCGGAGAGATCGCGCATCACGACAAGGCCTACCACCAGAAGGACGCGCCGGAGATCTCCGACGCCGATTATGACGCGCTGCGCCGCCGGAACGACGCGATAGAGGCGCGCTTCCCGGAACTGCGGCGCGAGGACAGCCCTTCCCGAACCGTCGGCGCGGCGCCGGCGGCGGGGTTCCGCAAGGTCCGCCACGCGGTCCCGATGCTGTCGCTCTCCAACGCCTTCGACGATGACGATGTGCGGGAGTTCGAGGCGCGGGTCCGGCGGTTCCTCAATCTCGGTTCCGACGCCGACCTGGCGATCGTCGCGGAGCCCAAGATCGACGGGCTGTCCGCCAATCTGCGCTATGAGGATCGGAAGCTGGTCCACGCCGCGACCCGAGGCGACGGCGCGGAAGGCGAGGACGTGACCGCCAACGCCCGGACCATAACCGACATCCCCGACACACTGCCGCCCGACGCGCCGTCGATCGTGGAGATCAGGGGGGAGGTCTATATGGACCGGCGGGAGTTCGTGGCGCTGAACGAACGGCAGGCCGAGGCGGGAAAGCCGGTCTTCGCCAACCCGCGCAACGCGGCCGCCGGATCGATGCGGCAGCTCGACCCCAGGATCACGGCGGCGCGGCCTCTCGGCTTCTTCGGATATAGCTGGGGAGAGGTCTCCGAACCGCTGGGCGACAGCCAGTGGGAAATCCGCAAGCGGCTGAAGGCCTGGGGCTTCAGATTGAACGAACCCAGCCGCCTCTGCCACGGCATTGAGGAGATGCTGGAGCATTACCACGAGATCGGCGACGGCCGGGCGGAACTGCCCTTCGACATCGACGGCGTGGTCTACAAGGTCGACAGGATGGACCTTCAGGAACGGCTGGGCTTCGTCAGCCGCGCGCCGCGCTGGGCCACGGCGCACAAATTCCCCGCCGAACAGGCGCAGACCGTCCTGAACGAGATCACCATCCAGGTCGGCCGCACCGGCGCCCTGACCCCTGTCGCCAATCTGGAGCCGATCACCGTGGGCGGCGTCGTGGTCAGCCGGGCGACCCTGCACAATGAGGATGAGATCGCGCGCAAGGACGTTCGCCCCGGCGACACCGTCATCGTCCAGCGCGCCGGCGACGTCATCCCGCAGATCGTCTCCGTGGTGCTGGAGCGGCGGCCGGAAGGCGCGGAACCCTTCGCCTTCCCCGACAAATGCCCAGAATGCGGGAGCGACGCCGTGCGGCCGGAGGGCGAGGTCATCCGCCGCTGCACCGGCGGGCTGGTCTGCCCCGCCCAGGCGGTCGAACGGCTACGCCACTTCGTCAGCCGCGACGCCTTCGACATCGAAGGGCTGGGCGACAAGCAGATCCGGGCGTTCCATGAGGATGGCCGGGTCATGCGGCCGGCCGACATCTTCACCCTTGAGGCGCGGGAGGATCGCCGGCTGGACAAGCTGGCGAACAAGCCCGGCTGGGGCAAGACCTCCGTCGCAAACCTGTTCAAGGCGATCCACGACAGGCGGCGCATCCCGCTCGACCGCTTCGTCTATGCGCTGGGCATCCGCCAGGTAGGCCAGGCGACGGCCCGGTTGCTGGCCCGGCATTACGGCGCGCTGGACACGCTGGCCGAGGCCATGGAGGCGGCCGGCGACCGGGAGGGCGACGCCTACCGCGACCTGACGAACATCGACCAGGTCGGCCCGTCGGTCGCCGACGACCTGGTCGCCTTCTTCGGCGAAGAGCACAACCAGCAGGTCATCGACGATCTGCTGGAGACCGGGCTGGAGGTGGAGCCGTTCAAATCCTCCGGCAAGGTCGAAAGCCCGGTCGCGGGCAAGACCGTGGTCTTCACCGGATCGCTGGAGACGATGAGCCGGCCCGAAGCCAAGGCCAAGGCGGAGAATCTGGGCGCGAAGGTCGCGGGCTCCGTCTCCAAGAAGACCGATTATGTGGTGATCGGCGCCGACGCCGGGTCGAAGGCCGCGAAGGCCCAAGAGTTGGGCGTGACGACGCTGACCGAGCAGGAGTGGCTTGAGCTGATCGGCGGCTAGTCGGCCAACGTCAGCCCCTCATCGCCTATCCGCATGGTGACGCGTCGGCCGATCGGCAGGGTCGCCTTGTCCTGGGCGTGGCCGATCGCGGCGTTGGTCGCCACCGGATAGGGGGCGTCGGCGAAATGTTCGGCCAGCAGATGGTCGATATCGCCGCCCAGCCCCGCCGGCCGCTCGTCGATCTCCGCGATCCGGCCGACGATGAGGCCGGCCAGCCCCTCGAACAGGCCGGTCTGGCGCAGATGGAACAGCATCCGGTCCAGATGGTAGAGCGGCTCCCGCCAATCCTCCACGAAGAGGATGCGGCCGGTAAGGTCTTTCGGCATCCAGGGCGTCCCGACGAGGGAATGCAGGAGCGTCAGGTTCCCGCCGATGAGCCGGCCGGTCGCCTCCCCCGCCACGATGGGCCGGGCAGCACGGTTGAGGCTTGCGATCTCCGCCGCCGGGAAGCGGCCCTCCAGCAGCGCAAGCAGGGCCCGCTCCCCTACGGGAACCTCGCCCTTCGCGATCTCCTTCAGCACCGGACCATGGAACGTCTCCATCCCGGTCTCCGCGTGGATCGCGATAAGCAGCGCGGTAATGTCGCTGTAGCCGACCAGCGGCTTCGGATTGCGGCCGATCAGCCCGTAATCCAGCGATCCCAGCAGCCGTCCGCTGCCATAGCCGCCGGCGACGCACAGCAGCGCCGCCATCTCGGGATCGGCAAATCCCTCCTCGACCGCGCGGCGGCGCATCTCGTCCGGCCCGGCGAGCCGTCCCTTGCGCCCCGTCAGCCCCGCATGGCGCCTGGTCCGGTAGCCCAGCGCCTGGAGCCTTGCCTCCCCGGCCTCCAGCAGATCATCGGGCGTCCAGTCCGCCGGCGCGATCAGTCCGATCGTGTCGCCGGAGCACAGAAGCCTCACAGCGCCGCCGTCGCAGC
This sequence comes from Inquilinus sp. CAU 1745, assembly GCF_039839375.1. Classification (NCBI taxonomy): domain Bacteria; kingdom Pseudomonadati; phylum Pseudomonadota; class Alphaproteobacteria; order Rhodospirillales; family Rhodospirillaceae; genus Inquilinus; species Inquilinus sp. CAU 1745. The sequence goes on along the minus strand of NZ_JBDOQU010000012.1, from coordinate 44,550 downwards.
ATCCAGCCAGGCGCGATCGGCATCGTCCAGCCCGGGCGACACGATTTCCCGGACCCGGGCGTGGTAGGCGTCGACCCACTCCCGCTCCGCCTGGAACAGGAGCGAGGCGTCGATCAGCCGCCGGTCGATCGGCGCCAGGGTCAGAATCTCGAAGGAATGGAACGGCTTGCCGCCCTCGCCCGCAACTTCGTCCGTCTGGACGGCGAGAAGGTTCTCGATCCGGATGCCATAGGCCCCGGTCTTGTAGTAGCCGGGCTCGTCGGAAAGGATCATCCCCGGCTCCAGCGCCACGGTATTGGGCAGCTTGGATATCCGGGCCGGCCCCTCATGGACGCCCATATAGCTGCCGACGCCATGGCCGGTGCCATGGTCGTAATCCAGCCCCTCCTCCCACAGGAAGCGGCGGGCCAGCACGTCGAGCTGACTGCCGCTGGTACCCTTGGGGAACCGTGCGACGGCCAGAGCAATATGGCCCTTCAGCACCAGGGTGAAGTGGCGGCGCATGGCCGCTTCGGGTTCCCCGACAGCGATCGTCCGGGTGATGTCGGTGGTGCCGTCGAGATATTGCGCGCCGCTGTCGACCAGATAGAGCGTCCCCGGCTCCAGCCGCCGGTTGGTTTCGGGGGTCGAGCGGTAATGCACGATGGCCCCGTTGGGCCCCGCGCCGGAGATGGTGTCGAAGCTGAGATCGCGATAGAGCGCATCCTCCGCCCGGAAGGCGCGCAGCCGTTCGGCGGCCGTCAATTCGTCGATCGCGCCGCCCGGCGCTTCGCGGTCGATCCAGGCCATGAATCGTGCGATTGCGACGGCGTCCCGTTCATGCGCATTGCGCGCGCCCGCCAGTTCCACCGGGTTCTTCCGGGCGCGAGGCAGGGCGCAGGGGTCCGGCCGCCTGCGGATATCCGCTCCCGCCTTCTTCAGCCGGTCCAGCGTCCAGGCCGACGCCGTCCCGGGATCGACGGAAACCGGCCGGCCGGACGCGAGGCCATCCAGCGCCTCGCCGAACGAATCCATGGGCAGGATGACGACCCGGTTGCCCAGATGCCCTTCCAGACCCGGCGCCAGCTTCCTGCGATCGATGAACAGATCGACATCGCCGGAAGCCTTGAGGATCGCGAAGGATAGCGGCAGCGGCGTGCGCGGCACGTCGCCGCCTCGGATATTGAGCAGCCAGGCCACGGATTCCGGGGAGGTCAGCACGGCGGCGTCGATACCGTCCTTCTCCAGCCCGGCAGCCAGTGCCGTCCGCTTCTCTTCCGCCGACCGGCCGGCATACTCGATCGGATGAGGCAGCACCGGCGCCAGCGGCATCGGCGGCTGATCGGTCCAGACTGCGTCGACGGGATTGTCCTCGACCGACACCAGCGCCGCGCCCTTGCGCTCCAGCGCCTTGCGCATCCCATCGGCCCAGGGGGCGGTGTGCAGCCAGGGGTCGAAGCCCAGCCGGCTGCCTGCGGTCAGCGCCTCGGCCGCCCATTCGGCGTGCGGATCCTCCGTCAGATGCCTGAACTCGAACGCCTCGCCGTCGACCTGGTCGCGCACCTGCAGGGTGTAGCGCCCGTCGACGAACATGGCGGCCCTGTCCCGCAGCACGATGGCGAGGCCGGCCGATCCGGTGAAGCCGGTCAGCCAGGCCAGCCGTTCCGTCCGGGCCGGCATGTATTCGCCCTGGAACTGGTCGGCGCGCGGAATGACGAAGCCGTCCAGATCGCGGCGCACCAGTTCTTCCCGCAAGAGCCGCAGCCTGTCGCCGGGCGCGGTCAGAGAAGGCTTGGCGGAGAGACGGCGCAGGGCGTCGTTCAGCCGCCGTTTCAGATCGTCGGATGCATCGGGCGCGACCAGCACGGTCCAGGCATCGGGGTCCGCCGCCTCCGGCGCGGCCGCGACCCCTTCCAGAAGGGAACGGAAGGCGTCGAGGGTTCCCCGGAACCCGGTCTCCTCCATCAGCGGGGCGAGCAGGCTATCGTCGGCGAAGGCGGTCTGGTCGGGGGTCATGAGGGAAAGCGTCTCCATCTGCGCGTTCGCGGCAGGCTAGAGAGGGGCTGCCGGGCGCGCAAGATGGCAGCCGGCCGGCCGCCATACCATGCGTCATGCGGCGCTCGAATTGCTGCGCTGCAAAAATAGCTGAATCGGAAGGCCGAAGCTTAACCCACCATAAGGATGCGGCGGTGCATTGTGCGCCGCAGCAGCAGTGATTTCCAAGGCTTCAGGACGATGACTTTCCAGACCGCCCTCCCCGCCCGCAGCGGCTTCCTCAATTCGGCGTTCGACGCGTTCCGGCGCTCGTTCGGTTTCGGCGTCCGGAACCGCAACCGCCGGATCGCCTACCGCGAGCTGATGAACCTGTCCGACCGGCAGCTTGAGGATATCGGGCTGACCCGCGCGCTGGTGGAAACCGTGGTCCTTCAGGGGCCGCAGAGCATCCGCGCGCTGAACCCCGACAGCTCGATCCATCCCGCCGCCAACGCCAACCAGGCCGGCGCGGCCCCCGCGGCCGAGGTCGCGTAAGGCTTCCCCCGCTATCGGGCCTGGCGCTTGCGCAGGACCAGCGTCGTCCATCCCTTGATGGTGATGCGGTCAGCCAGCGTCAGGCCGCAGGCGCGGTGGGCGTTCCTGACCTGCGTTTCCTGCCAGGACAGGAGGCCTGACAGGATCGCGAAGCCGCCGGGCTTCAAATTGGCGGCCAGGTCGGGCGCCATCTTGGTCAGCGGCCGCGCCAGGATGTTGGCCAGGATCAGGTCGTAAGGCCCCGCCTCCGGCGCCTCGCGGCCGGCATAGCCGTCGCTGACGATCGCGCGCACCCGGTCCGCCACCCGGTTGGCCCGCGCGTTGATCCGGGCGACCCGGACCGATTCGGGATCGACATCGGCCGCCAGCACCGACGCCCCCCAGATCCGCGCGGCGGCGAAGGCCAGGATGCCGGTGCCGCAGCCCATATCCAGCGCGCGGGCGACGGCGATCTTCTTCCCCAGTCTCTCAATCGCCAGCAGGCACCCTTCGGTCGTCGGATGCTCCCCCGAACCGAAGGCCGTGGCGGCGTCGATGCGCAGCCCGATCGCCGAGGCGGGAACGCCGCCTTCGACATGGGACCCGTGGATGAAGAAGCGGCCGATCCGGATCGGCGGGAAGGAACGATAGCTGGCCGCCAGCCAATCCGTTTCGGGCAGGCGCTCCTGTTCCAGAACGGGTTCGGGAACGCCCATGGCCGAGGCCAGCAGCGCGAGGCGGAGCGCCAGCGGCCGCGTATCCTGCTTTTTCGCCGAAAACCCCTCGACCACCCAGATCTTGTCCTCTTCGACCTCGAAGGTCGAGACGGTGGTGAAATCCTCGGCGAAAGCGTCCTCGAACGCCGCCAGCGCCCGGAACGGGACCAGCGCCGAAACGCGCCAGGCCGGCGGGCCTTCAGTATGGACCATGGGTTTCCTTCGAACGGGTGAGGCGACAATAGGCAGATGCCTACCCGAACCCCGCCCCCGCACGCAATCAAACCGGAAGGCGAACCACGGCCGGCACAGAAAAGGGGTCCGCCGAAGCGAACCCCCGGAGGAAATTCTGGATCAAGGGGGTCAGCCGCCCTGCTGGTCGGCCTCCGTGATCATCTGCGTCAGTTGCTGGTAGAGATCGGGATCTTCCTGGGCGGCGCGGGTGATCTCGTTATACTGCTCCGCCGACAGCCCCTCGGCCTCCACGGCGGAAACCATCTCCGCCTCGGCCTGTGCCTGGAGATCGGTCATCTCCTCGGGCGTGCCGGCTTCGGCCATGCGGCCTTCCCATTCCTGTCCGATATCCTGAAGCTTCACCGAAGCATCGACATAGGATTGAAGGGTTGCTTCGTCGAAGTTCGCCGCCGGCGCGGTCGTGGTCGGAGGCGTTGTCTGGGGCGGCGTCGCTTCCTGGGCAAGGGCGGGAGCCGCCCCGAAGGAAAGGGTCAGGGCCACGGCGGCCGCGGTCAGCGGGGTACGGTAAAGCCGTGTCATTGGCGTCAACTCCATCTGTGATGAGGACGGGCGAACGCCCGCCGCTGACCTAACCGACACCAGGGTTCGGCGCCGGTTCCCCGTGGAATTTCAAGGTCCGAAGTTTGTCCCAACGGAACCGGAATCGGCTTTTCGTTGTCTTTATTAACAGGCACGGACAATCCGGCGGAGACGCCCCCAGATGAGCGACATGAAATGGATGATCGCGCGGGAAATCCCGCACCTTCGCCGCTATGCGCGGGCATTGACCCGCAGCGCGGACGAGGCGGACGATCTTGTGCAGGACTGCCTGGAGCGGGCGCTGCGCAAGCGTCATCTGTGGCGGCGCAGCGGGCGGCTTAGAAGTTGGCTGTTCCGAATGCTCTATAACATCTATCTGAACCACCGCCGGACGCTGTCCCGGCGACCGGCGGTGCGCTCCATAGACGAGGAATCCGTGCCCGAGCCGGTGGCCCCGGCTTCCCAGGAAAGCCGCATCGAATGCCAGCGCGTGGGGGAGGCGCTGGAGCGGCTGCCCGTGGCGCAGCGCGACGCCATCCTGCTGGTCAGCCTGGAAGGCATGCCCTACGACGAGGCCGCCTGGATCCTGGACATTCCCGTCGGCACCTTGCGGTCGCGGCTGTCGCGGGGACGCGACGCCTTGCGCGAGACCCTGGTGGCGACCAGACCGACACCCTTGTTGAGGAGGGTCAAATGACGACCTCCAGCACCATCACGGAACTGGATCTCCAGGCCTTTACCGACGATCTGCTCGACCCGTCCCGGCGGTCGGAGGTCGCGAGCTATCTTCGCGACAATCCCGAGCAGGCGGAGCGGGTGGAGATTTTCCAGGCCCATCGGGCGGCGATCCGGGAAACCTACATGGCGGCCTTCCATGAGGAGATCCCCAAGCGCCTGCTGACGCCGCTGGAGCGTCCCGACCGGTCGTTCAGGCGGTCCGTCGCGCCGGCGGCGGTAAAGATGGCGGCGGCGATCGCGCTGACCGTGACCGCCGGCTATGGCGGCTGGTGGCTGAGGGGCGAGCCTGAGATCCCGCCCTCCCCCATGACCATGTTCCTGACCGACGCCGCGACCGGCCAGATGGCCCCGGTGGCCCTCGCGGCCTCGCCCGCCGCGCCGGTTCCCACCGGCTCCACGCCGGATTTGGGCGCGCTGGGCTATGAGATGGTCGGCCGGACCGTCCACAACGGTTCCATCGGCCAGATCGAACGCCTTTATTACGAAGGCCCCAACGGCCCCGTCGTCCTTCAGCGCGGCCATCTGCATCAGGGGCTGGCCGATCCCCGCCCCTTTGCCTCCCCCCAGGGCGGCGGCCTCTACTGGGTCGACGGTTCCTACGCCTACGCGCTGACCGGCCCCGGCGCGATGCTGGGCCAGCTATCCACGGTCATCCAGGCGCAGTCACCATCCATGACCGAAGCGGCCGGCAGGCAGTCGCTCGCCGTCCCGGACGGCTCCACGGCCGCGCCCGCCGCCGTGTCGCCCGGCCTGGAGGTGCTGCCCGCGCCGACGATGGAGGTCGACCACCTCTGAGGTTTCCCCCGTTCAGTTCTCCTCACCCTGAGCCAGTCGAAGGGTGTGGGCACACATGGTTCGACAAGCTCACCATGAGGAGAGAAGCTAGGAAAAGGGGACTGTCCTACGAAACAGCAGACAGCAAAACGGCCCGCCGGTTGCCCGGCGGGCCGTTCGCTTCAAGGACCAGGAGCGCCGGCTTACTGCGGCGTCGCCGGAGCGGTCGGCGCGGACTGTTCGGGGGCCGCGCCGTCACCGCCGCCCTCGTTGCACGCGCTGAGCGTGACAGCAGCCAGAAGGGCACCGGCCAGAATGATCATCTTGCGCATGGTGTGATCCTCTTTTCTCAATCTCGCGGCGACGGCCATCAGGGCCGTCCTCGTGCCGCACATATAGACTGACACCGCGCGGATCGGTCGGTTCCGCTTCCGGTTCAAAAAATCATCCCGCCCGATCCGCGGGGACGACGAAGCTGTCCATCACCTTCTTCTCCCCCGAATGATCGAAGGCGATCGCCAGCTTGTCATTGTCCGTCCCGCGCACCGTGCCGTAACCGAATTTCTGGTGGAACACCCGGTCGCCGACGGCGAAGGGCTTGTCCGGCCGCGCTCGTTCCTCCACCGCATAGGCCGTGCCCTCGATCGTCGGGGCTGCCTTGCGCATGAACCCGCCCAACCGCTGGCTGGGGAAGGCGAATCCGGAGCGGGGCTCCGCGCCCAGGCCGCTATCGCTCTGGACATCGACATGATCGGCCGGCAACTCCTCGACGAAACGGGAGGGGATGGAGCTCTGCCAGGTGCCGTGGATGCGCCGGTTGGCGGCGGAGGTCACGTAGGCGCGGCGTTTCGCGCGGGTCAGGCCGACATAGGCCAGCCGGCGTTCCTCCTCCAGCCCGGCGATGCCGGTTTCGTCCAGCGCGCGCTGGTTGGGGAAGACCCCTTCCTCCCACCCCGGCAGGAAGACATGTTCATACTCCAGACCCTTGGCGGCATGGAGGGTCATCAGGGTCGCCATCGGCTCCCCCTTCGCGCCTTCGGTGTCCATGACCAGCGAGACATGTTCCAGGAAGCCGCCCAGCGTCTCGAACTCCTCCATCGCGGCGACCAGCTCCTTCAGATTCTCCAGCCGCCCCGGCGCCTCGGGCGTTTTGTCGGCCTGCCACATGGCGGTGTAGCCGCTTTCGTCCAGCACGATGCGCGCGAGGTCGGGATGCGGCATCTTCCCGGCCATGTCGCGCCAGCGGTCGATGTCGGTCATCAGGGCGCGCAGCGCGTTCCTGGCCTTCGGCTTCAACTCGTCCGTCTCGACCACCCGCCAGGTCGCCTCGGTCAGTGGAACCTGCGCCGCGCGGGCGACCTGATGGAGCGTCTGGAGCGTCGCCGTGCCGATGCCTCGCCTGGGCGTATTGACGATCCGTTCGAACGCCAAATCGTCGTCCGGCTGGGCTATGACGCGCAGATAGGCCATCGCGTCCCTGATCTCCAGCCGCTCATAGAAGCGCGGGCCGCCGACCACGCGGTAGGGCATGCCGGTGGTGATGAACCGTTCCTCGAACTCCCGCATCTGGAAGCCGGCACGCACCAGGATCGCGACCTCGTCCAGCGAGACGTTCTTGCGCTGGAGCGCCTCAATCTCCTCCACCACCCAACGGGCCTCCTCCTCTCCGTCCCAGACGGCGCGGACGACGATCTTCTCGCCGCCATCGGCGGTGGTGAACAGCGTCTTGCCGAGCCGGCCCTGATTGTGGGCGATAAGGCCGGAGGCCGCGCCCAATATCTGGTCGGTGGAGCGGTAGTTCTGCTCAAGCCGGATCACGCGGGCGCCGGGGAAATCCTGCTCGAACCGCAGGATGTTGGAGATCTCCGCCCCCCGCCAGGAATAGATGCTCTGGTCGTCGTCACCGACGCAGCAGATGTTGCGGCGAGCCTGCGCCAGATAGCGCAGCCACTGGTATTGGGCGGAGTTGGTGTCCTGGTATTCGTCGACCAGTATGTAGCGGAACCGGTTCTGGTATTCCTCCAGGATCGGGAAGCGCGTCTTGCCCGCCACCTCCTCGGTCTTCGCGAAGAGGGTCAAATTGTGCAGCAGCAAATCGCCGAAATCGCACGCGTTCAGCGACCGCAGCCTTTCCTGATAGGCATGATAGAGCGCCACCACCCGGCCCCCGGCAACGTCGCCGCCATCCTCCGGCTTCAGCCGCGCGGGGGTCAGCCCGCGATCCTTCCAGCGTTCGAACGTGCCGAGGATCATGCGCGCCGGCCAGCGCTTGGAATCGACCTGCTCCGCCTCCAGCAACTGCTTGACCAGACGGATCTGGTCGTCCGTGTCCAGGATGGTGAAGTTGGATTTCAGCCCAACCTCTTCGGCATGGCGGCGCAGGATGCGGGCGGCCAGTGCGTGGAAGGTGCCCATCCACCAGCCTTCCGTCGGCCCGCCGACCAGCGTCGAGACGCGCTCCCGCATCTCCCGCGCCGCCTTGTTGGTGAAGGTGACGGCCAGGATCTGGCTGGGCCAGGCGCGCCTGGTCATCAGCAGGTGGCCGAGGCGGGTGGTCAGCACGCGGGTCTTGCCGGTGCCGGCCCCCGCCAGCACCAGGACGGGCCCGTCCAGCGCCTCCACAGCCTCCCGCTGCGGGGCGTTGAGGCCGTCGAGATAGGGGAAAGCGTCGACCGGCGCGGCGGCGGCCTCGTTCAGGGGATCATCGGACCAGGTTCGGGACATGCCGGCTCCTATAGCACGAACCGTCCGTCGATAAATTTCCGTATGCAAGTGTCATCATTTGTCATCATTCGTCATCATCCTCCGACTCTCGCGCCGCATCGTTTCAGGAATTATATCCTACATCCGGCTTGTTGAAAACCTGCATCGGCGAGGTTCCCGCCTACGGGGAGTCGAGGTCGAGACCGTGGCCGTTCCTTCACCGTCGGCGAAGCGGCGCTGGCCCATGGATTCCGGATCAAGTCCGGAATGACGAGGAGGGGAGGTACGCGCCTCTCCTCTCATGGCGGGTTTCGGATTCTACGAAACGGGCGGCGTCTCGAATGGATCGAGATAGTCCACGTCCAGCGACGCGAAATGTTTTCCGTTCCTGGTCAGCAGCGTCAATTGGTGAACGATGGCGGTGGCGGCGATCGCCACGTCCGGGAATCCCGGATGACGGCCGATGGAGACGGCGTTGCCGGAAAGGATTCCCGCCGCCCTGGCCACATGGAAATCCACAGCCAGGACACGATCGCCTGTCCGCGCCTGAAGGTCGTCAAGCCATTCCGTCAGCCGGCGCGCCCGCTCAATGCCGCCTAGGCGGCGCAGCTTGCATATTCCCTGTTCGATCTCCGCCACGGTGATGGCTGAAAGGTAGAGCCGCTCGTCATTGGTCTCCAACCAGGCTGCCATATCCTCGGGAATTGGCGGCCTGTCGGGCGCCAGCATGGATAATACCGAGGCATCGACCAGATAGCCGGCGGTCAAAGGTCCACCTCTTTCAAGGGATTCTGGTCGCGTTCGAAATCAAGATCGAGACCGAATCCCGGGAAGGCGAGCAGCGTCGCCGCGAAGGACGGCCCGTCATCGTGGTAGAGCCGCCGGGCGTCATCGACGGGGACCACGACCGCCGCCGCCCTTCCATGACGCGTGATCGTCGTAGGCTGTCCTCGTTCCGCCGCATCGATCAACGCGGAGAATTTGGCTTTCGCTTCCCGGACCTGGAAGGATTTCATGGCCGGCTCCGTCATGTGACCACGTGAGGTCACAATAGGGCGGCTATCGGGCGGTTTCAAGCACCGGCCGGCCAATGCTGGCTCCAGGATCGAGTCATGATGAGGATTCTGCCCTGAACACCGTCATGCTGGACCCCGATCCAGCATCCATACGGCGTCGATGGCCGGCGGGGCGACATCGGGACTTCGCCGCCGGTGAAGCGGCGCTGGCCCATGGATTCCAGATCAAGTCTGGAATGACCAAAAAAAACAACGTCATGCTGGACCTGATCCAGCATCCATGCGGTGCCGACGGACGCCGGGACCGCACCCATTCCTTCGCCGCCGGTGAGGCGGCGACGATCTATGGATTCCGGCTCGGGGGCCGGAATGACCAACAAGGAGAAAGGCTCGTTCCTTCCCCTCATGGTGAGCTTGTCGAACCATGCGGGCCCCACATCCTTCGACGGGCTCAGGATGACGTTTTCTTGGCCTCTCCTGCTTCAAGCTTCGGCCGATAGATGCTAGCTCTGGCGGCCTGTCGCTCCGTCACCATGCCAGAGCCCATGACCCGAACAGCGATCCGCACCGCCACGCCCGACGACGTTCCCGCCATCCTGGGCCTGATCCGCGAACTGGCGCGGTTCGAGGAGGCGGAAGATCAGGTAAAGGCGACCGAGGACGATCTGCTGCGCGACGGCTGGGGCGTCTCGCCGAAATTCGAGGCGATGGTCGCGGAGATGGATGGTGCGGTAGAGGGATTCACGCTCTTCTTCCACAACTACTCCACCTGGGAAGGGCGGGCCGGCATCCATATTGAGGACCTCTATGTCAGCGAGAAGACGCGGGGCACGGGGCTGGGCCGGAAGCTGGTTTCCGCCGTCGCCGCCCTGGCCGTCGAACGCGGCTGCCGCCGCCTGGACCTCAGCGTCCTGGACTGGAATCCCGCGCGCGGCTTCTACGATGCGCTGGGATTCGCGCATATGGATGAATGGCTGCACTATCGGGCGACCGGCGACGATCTGAACCGGTTGGCGGCCGAAGGGAAAGGAAGCGTCACATGAGCCTTGTCGTCCCCGTCATCCTCGGGTCCGTCCGATCCGACCGGCAAGGCATCAAGGCCGCCCGCTACATCGTCAGGCGGCTGGAAGAGCGGGGCCACGAGGCGGTACTGGTCGATCCGCTTGAGAAGCAACTGCCGCTGCTGGACCGGATGTACAAGGAGCATTCGGCCGGTTCGGCCCCGCCGGTGCTGGAGGAGCTGGCGACGCTCTACCGGCGCGCGGACGGCTTCGTCATCGTGACGGCGGAATACAACCAGTCCGTCCCGCCGGCGCTGAAGAACCTGCTGGACCATTTCCTAGAGGAATATTTCTGGCGGCCGTCGACCATCATGTCCTATTCGGCCGGCCGGTTCGGCGGCGTCCGCGCGGCGGTCGCGCTGAGGACGATCCTGACCGAGCTGGGCATGCCGAGCCTGCCCTCGGTCCTCGCCATTCCCTCCATCGGCAAGGCGCTTTCCGACGATGGCGAGGCCGCCGAACCCTGGATAGACAAGGCGGCGACGCGCTTCCTGGATGAATTCGAATGGTACGCCACGGCGCTGGCGGCCAAACGCGCCGCCGAGGGAACGCCTTACTGAACCCAATACCTACCTGCCAGGCGAGATTGGTATGAGCGAAACATCAGGCGTCGTTCCACATCTCGTCGGTATAGGCCTTCATGTCGAAATCAGGATCGTTCGGCCCCATTGCGTCGGCGAGCGCCTTGGCGCGGGCCAGACGGTCCTTCAAAGGCAGCGCATGGCGAGCTGCCCGTGAATCCGGTTCCGGACGCGGCTTACGATTGCGCCGCATACTCCGCGATCAGCGGTCCAAACGCCTCCATCGGCGGGAATGTCTCAAAGCTGTGCCTGGCGCCCGTGACCGCCCAGGGGAGCTTTTCGCTGGCATAGGTTTCGATGAAGGGCGTGGAGAGGGCGGTGGGATCCTCGAGCATCGTCGGGCGGATATTGACGAACTCGTCCATGCCTTCCGCGCGGGTGAACATCCAGCTCATGCATCGCGGACAGAAATAGTGGTGGGTTTCGCCTCCCTGGAGGCCGCCCTCCACCGGCTCCCCCTGGATGACCGAGAAGCCTTCGCTGGGGATAATGGCCGTGAGGGAAAAGGCGCTGGAACTCATGCGCTGGCAACCGGTGCAATGGCAGGCGGCCGTCGCGAGCGGCGGGGCGGTGATCCTTAAGCGCACCTGTCCGCACCGGCACGTGCCTTCCATCGGCAACTTCACGTCAGCCATATCGTCTCTCCCTGATTGCTAGCCTGCCTTCGAGAAGGCCGGATGGTATTCGACGGCGCCCTGGGGCACGTCTTCGGCAAAGGGCAGGATGAGGAAATATTCCGGCGGGACGCCCTCCAGCCGCAGGCGGGAGTCCGCCTTGAAGCCGAAGCGGCCGTAGAAGGCGGGTTCACCCAGCAGAACGCACCCCGCCGCGTCCAGCGCCTTCAGTCGGTCGAGGCCGGCGCGGACCAGCGCGGCGCCAATTCCTCGCCCCTGCCGGTCGGGCCGGACGGCGATTGGGCCGAGGCCGTGCCAGCGGCCCTCCCGGCCGTCGATCCGAACCAAGGAGAAGGCGACCTGCCCCACGACCTCGCTCGCCTCTTCCGCCACCAGGGCGACCGTCAGCGCGCCATCCTCCCGCAGATCGTCCAGCAGGAAATGCTCCCGCTTGTTGCTGTAGGGCTGCGGCCGGAACGCCTCTTCCACGAGCTGCCGGATCGCCGGGATGTCCTCCGGCCGTTCCTCCCTGATCTCCATCAGACCCTCCCCGTCCTGAGCGCCCGCGCCCATTCCGGCTGGCCGTTGGCTTCGGCCAGCGCAGCGGCGCCTTCCCAATCGTAAGAGACCTTCAGCAGTTCGACCGACCAGCCCTCGCCGGTACGCTCGATCATCGCGTAGCGGGCATGGGGGGAGCCGGTCTCCATGTTGTGCGGATAGATATGATCGTCCCGGAAGGCCTGGAGGCCCACGCTGCCCGGATTGACGATTTGGCGGCCACCCTTCAGCCGCACCGATCTTGGGATATGCGAATGGCCGCAGAGGATGAGGGAGGCGTCGGCGTCGGCGGCGCGGGCCGCGATCTCGGCCTCCATCGCCGGGCGGCAGCCCGTCCGCTCCACCGTCTCCAGGAAATAGGTCAGGTCGCTGCCCGGCGTGCCGTGGACCAGCAGGACGTCGTCGAACAGGCGCAGCGTCTCCGGCAGGCCGGCCAGCCATTCGCGGTGACGGGGATCGATCGCTTCGGCCGCGTGACGGTCGGAATAGCCCATCCGTTCAGGTTCGAAGGTCAGGATCTGGCGTTCGTGGTTTCCCCGGATCGTCGGCATGTCGAGCGCCATCAGCCGGTCGGCGGTCTCCGCCGGCCGGAGCGCGCCGGACAGAAGATCGCCCAGATTGACGGTCGCGTCCGCACCGCGCCGGGCGATGTCGGCCAGCACGGCGTCGAGTGCAGCCAGATTCCCGTGTATGTCTGAAATGACGGCGATTCTCATGAGGCGACGGTAAATGAAGATCAGGCCCGCCGTGAAGGGCGACGTCGCCGTCCGGACCTCGTCATGGTTCGCCGGAAGGGCTGAGCATCGGCCGCAGGGCGGCCAGAAGCTCCGCCGCGCAGGCCTCCATCGTCCGGCCCGCCGTGTCGATCACGATGCGGGGCCTGTCCCAGGGCTCGCGCTCCCGTTCGACGACCTGCCGCCAGTCGGGGAGCGCCAGCCCCTCTATGTCGGGTGCCCGGCTCTCCACCCGCCGACGGTGTTCCTCCGAATCGGAGCAGTCGATTTCGACCTCCGCGCAAGGGAGTTGGAGACAGTCGGCGACCGTCCGCCAGGCGTCGCGAGTGATCTTCAGCGCGTTGACCGAATCGCCGATGACGATATGGCCGAGCCTGAGATTGTCGGCGGCGACGCGGAAGGCGACCTCATAGCCTTCCTCCCCGACCTCTCCGCCGACGACCGACCGCAGCGCCTGCTCGATCGTGTCGACGCGCACATGGACCGCGCCCAGCGCGAGCGCCGCGGCCCGCGCGAGGCTCGTCTTGCCGGTCGCGGGCAATCCGCTGAACGCTATCAGCATCGGCCGGTTTCTGACGGTCATGGCTCCCTCCCGCGAAGCCATGCAAGATAGGCGATCATCGATCGGAGTCGAAAGTGACCGCGCCTCGGCCGTTGTCGGTCGAGGATCGGCAGACATTTAGGAATGGTGCCGTATTCCGCCGCCTCGATATCCGCGACGACATCATCGGGAAGCGATCCGACCACAAGAATCTGCCGTTCGAAAGACATGACGCATGCTCCATCAAGCATGCGCAAAATACGCAAATCGCGTACCGACGCCAATCCGGCGACATTCGCCCTAATGCGCCCTACCCGACCATCCTGACCTGGTGGGCGGGGTGGAGTTCGGCTGTCACGCGGTTGCGGCCGCCATCCTTGGCGGCGTAGAGGGCGGCGTCGGCGCGGCCGATCAGCGCCGACAGCCCTTCGCCGTGATGGTATTGCGCCGCGCCGATGGAAAGCGTGATCGATCCCATCGCCTTCCCCGTATCGCGCCGGACGATGCTGCGCGACGCCATGCGCGACCGGATCTGCTCCGCCAGGACGACGGCCTGTTCGATCGCCGTGTCCGGCAGCACGATCGCGAATTCCTCGCCGCCATAGCGGGCGGCGGTGTCGCGGCCCTTGACCGAATCCCGCAGCACCCTGGCGACCAGCTTCAGCACCTGGTCGCCGGTCTGGTGGCCGTAACTGTCGTTGAACTTCTTGAAACAGTCTATATCGACCATGAGCAGCGACAGCGCCGCGCCGCCCTCCATCGACGCCGCCGCGGCATGGCGCAGCATCAAATCGAAGCTCTTCCGATTGGGCAGGCCCGTCAGATTGTCGGTCGCCGCCTCCCGGCGCACCGCTTCCAGATCGCGGCGCATCTTGTCCATCTTCTGGGAGGTGTCTGACAGTTCCTGGCCGAGGCGGCGGTTATGGTCCGACATCGCCTGGGTTTCGGCCGCCAGCCTGTCCACGACCTCCCGCAGCCGCCGGAAATCGTGCACCGCCTCCAGATCGTCCGTCAGCGCGGCAAGATCGTCGCCATAGCGCCGGGCGCGGCCGTCGGCGCTGGTGATGACCGCCATCACAGCCTCCAGCGCCTCCTGGATGCGGGCGCTGGCCTGGCGCAGCGTCTCGCCTTCCCGGTCCTGCCCGAAGAAGCGGTGATGAAGGTCGGCGTTGCGTTCGTCGGAAAAGCCCTGATCGTTGGACAGCAGGATGTCGATCGCGCGGACAAGGTCGCTTTCGCCGCCGGCGGCGTAGGCGTACCAGACGCTGTAGTTCTGAGGCGTGGGCGGCACCTCGTTGGCGGCCATCAGCGACATCGCAATATCGGCGATGCGCCGGATGGAGTCCCGATCGGTATTGCTCGGCACGGCTTCTTTGTCCCTGGCCGGTCGGACGGACGCCGCAATCGCTGACGCGGGCGGCATCGACCCTGTTCGTTTCGCCCCGCAACGTTAATCAGGAATGGTGAAGGGAGGATTAATTAGAGCCAAATGCGATCTTCATAGCCGATCCCGTGCTCGGGATGGTTCAGGCCTGCGCGGTCGGCGGCTCCTCGCCCTCCCGCCGCGCCGCCGCCGGCACATCGCCGCTGCCGTCCGCCCGGTCGCGGAACAGGGCGGCGCGCGCCAGCAGCATGAAGGTCACGGGCGTGGTGACGCCCACGAAGACGAAGATCAGGAAGGCCTGGAGGACGAGCGTGGATTCCAGCATCGAGAAGAATAGCGTGAAGGCGATGACGATACCGATCACACCCCCGCTGGAACCAAGCGTCGGTGGGTGGAGGCGATCATAGAACCGCTTCAGCCGCACTAGGCCGATCGACCCGGCGAGGGTCAGGGCGGATCCGGCCAGGAGGAAGAACGCGATGAGCAGCGCAGCCCAGACCGGCATGTCGGCGGCATGGGTCATTCGATCACCTCCCCGCGCATCAGGAACTTCGCCAGCGCAACCGTTGAAACGAAGCCCAGCAGCCCGATCACCAGCGCCGCCTCGAAATAGAGCGTGCTTCCCGTGCGGATGCCGAACGTCAGCAGCAGGAGCATGGAGTTGACATAGAGCGTGTCGAGACCCAGCACGCGATCCTGCGCTCTCGGGCCGTGAACGAGGCGGTAAACCGTGCACACCATCGCCAGGCCGAGCAGGACCTGCGCGATGCCGACGGACCAGGTCAGGATGGCGAGGCTCATTCGAAAATCTCCATCAGAAGGCTCTCGTAGCGGGACTTGACGGTGTCTATCCAGGCGGCCTCGTCAGCCAGATCCAGGACATGGATCAGCAGCACGCTGCTCACCGAATCGTACTCCACCCACGCCGTGCCGGGCGTGCTGGTGATGATGCAGGCCAGGACGGCCAGGGCCGTCCGGTCGCGCAAATCCAACGGGACAGCGACGAAGCCCGACGCCGGCGCGCGCGCCTGGAAGATGAGCCGGGCCACCGCGACGTTCGACCGGAAGACGTCGATCAGGACGGTTCCGACCAGCTTCGGGATAAGGTCCCACCGGCGCAGCCTGGGTTTCGCGGGCGTCAGCAGGGACATCGCCCACGACGCGAAGATCGCGATCACCCCGCCCAACAGGACGTGGCCGGGCGTGAATCCGTTGAGCAGGATCCACATGACCAGCAGCGAGAGCGTCAGCAGGGGGTAGGGCAGCAAACGGCTCATCGGCCCTCCCCTACCGCCGGCCCCTCGATGGGCGCGGCGGTCAGGACGCCGTCGACATAGCCTTCCGGCGCGTGGAGCGAGCGGGCGGTCTCATCCATGTATTCCATCACCGGCCCGCCCGCCACGGTCAGGACCGCGCACAGCAGCAGCAACATGGCGACCGGCGCGATCTCGACCGCATGAACGCGCGGCACGGTGCGATCGACCGGCGCCCAGAAGGTGCGAACGCCCGCCCGGGTCATGGCGATCAGGGCCGACAGGCCGGACAGGATCAGAAGCGCCGTGAAGGTCCAGGTCACGGTCGAGACGAGGACGCCCCCGCCGATGCCGTCGGGATTGAAGATGGCGGTCAGGATGGCGAATTTGGCGATGAAGCCGGAGAGCGGCGGCAACCCCGCCAACAGCAGGGCGCAGCCGGCGAAGCCTATGCCGAGGATCGCCATGGTGGCCTGAAACGGGATGCCTACCTCTTCCTCCGCTTCCTCTTCGTCATCGTCGTCGCCGAAGGCTTCCATCGTCACGGCCAGGATGTCGGCGGCGGGGTTCTGGTCGCGCTCGACCAGTTCGATCAGCAGAAAGAAGGCGCAGATCGCCAGCGTCGAACTCACCAGATAGAACAGGGCGCCGGCGGTCACGCCGGCATTGCCGATCCCGATCGCGGCCAGCAGGGTGCCGCTGGAAACAAGCACGCTGTATCCGGCAAGCCTCCCCATGGCCTGGGACGCCAGTACGCCAATCGCCCCGAACGACAGCGTGGCCAGCCCGCCGATCAGCAGCACGTCGCCGCCCAGCCCGGCCGAAGCTCCGGCGCCATCGCCGAACAGCAGCAGCGACAGGCGCAGCAGGATATAGATTCCGACCTTGGTCATGATCGCGAACATCGCGGCGGCCGGCGCGGCGGCGGCGCTGTAGGTCGTGGGCAGCCAGAAATTGAGCGGCCACATGCCGGCCTTGACGAGGAAGGCGACCCCGAGGAGGGCCGCGCCGGCTTCCAGCATCATCCGGTCCTCCGCCGCCACCGTCGGGATCCGCGCGGCAAGGTCAGCCATGTTGAGCGTGCCCGCGACGCCGTAGATCAGGCTGACGCCGATCAGGAACAGGAACGATGAAGCCAGGTTGATCGCGATGTAGTGGAGCCCCGCCTTGACCCGCACCAGGCCCGAACCATGCAGCACCAGACCGTATGACGCCGCCAGCAGCACCTCGAAGAAGACGAAGAGGTTGAACAGGTCGCCGGTCAGGAAGGCCCCGTTCAGCCCCATCAGGAGCAACAGGAAAAGGCTATGAAAATAGGGGCCGGCTTTGCTCCAGCGCGCCAGCGCGAACACCAGCGCCGCCAGTCCCAGGACAGACGTCAGAACCAGCATCATCGCCGAGAGCCGATCGACCACCAGCACGATCCCGAACGGCGCCGGCCAGTTGCCCAGCAGATAGACGCCCATGGCGGCGGGCTGGCCCGGCCCGGTGCCGGCGGCGGAGCGCAGCAGCGCGATGGAAACGACAAGAAGCCCCAGGACCGCGCCCACGCTCACCATCGCCTTTCGCGCATGGCGACGCTCGTTCATGAACAGCAGCGCGCCGGCCGCAACCAGAGGCAGCAGGATCGGCGCGATCATGAGATGATCCGTCCAGTTCCCGGTCATCCCCGCTCCCTGCCATCAACATGGTCGGTCCCGGTCAGACCGCGCGACACCAGCAACACCACAAGGAACAATGCCGTCGTCGCGAAGCCGATAACGATCGCCGTCAGCGCCAGCGCCTGGGGAACAGGGTCGGTATAGGCCGCCGGATCGACATTCGATCCGGAGCCAAGCACCGGAGGCGCGTCGATGCGGAGCCTCCCCATGCTGAAGATGAAAAGATTGACCGCATAGGAGATCAGCGACAGCCCGATGATGACCTGATAGGTGCGCGGCCGCAGCAGCAGCCACACCCCGGACCCGGCCAGGACGCCGATGGCGAGGGAGAGGATGGCCTCCATCACGTTTCCTCCGCCTCGGGCGTCGCGGCGATGCGCGCGGCGCGGAGGCTGCGGATCGATTGGTGGGCCAGCGCGATCAGCATCAGGACCGTGGAGCCCATGACCAGGGAGAAGACGCCGAAGTCGAACAGGCTGCCGGTGGCGAACGGAACCTCCCCAATAAACGGCAGCTCCACGTAGCGCGCATGGGATGTCAGGAACGGATATCCCAGCAGCCATGCCCCCGCCCCGGTCAATGCCGAAAACATCATACCGAAGCCCATCCACCGCAGCGGCAGGACGCGCAGCCGTTCCTCCACCCATCTCGTCCCGGCGGCCATGTATTGCAGGACGAAGGCGATCGTCATCGCGATGCCGGCTACGAAACCGCCGCCGGGCAGGTCGTGCCCGCGCAGGAAAAGATGCGCCGCCAGCACGATGATGACCGGAAAGAGCCACTGCATGATCACCGACGGGATCATGAGATAGTCGCTGACCGTCTCCCCGACTTCGCGGCCTGGCTGGGCTTCTTCAAAGGCCTGCAGATACCGTTGCTGCTCCGGCCGGTCGACACTGTCCGGCGCCGGCCTGAAACGGCGGAGCAAGGCGAACACCGTCAGGCCGACGATACCCAGCACGGTGATCTCGCCCATCGTGTCGAAGCCGCGGAAATCGACCAGGATCACATTCACGACATTCCTGCCGCCACCTTCGGTATAGGAGCGTTCAAGGAAGAAATCCGCAATCGTTTCGCCCGCCGGCCGCGTCATCACGGCGTAGGATATGAGCGTCATGCCCACGCCGGCCGCGACCGCCATCGCGAGGTCGCCATAGCGTCGCAACCTTACCCTGACGCTGACGGCCACCGCTTCCGGGGAGCGTTTGGGCAGCCAGCGCAGCCCAAGCAGGATCAGCACCGAGGTAATAATCTCCACCAGCAATTGGGTCACGGCCAGGTCGGGCGCGGAAAACCATATGAAGGTGATGCAGACGGCGATGCCGGCGCCGCCCAGAAGCGCCAGCGCGGCCAGCCGGTGGAACTTCGCCTGATAGGCGGCGCAGACCGCGCAAACGGCGCCCACCGTCCAGACCAGCGCCAGCCCCAAATCGCCCCCCGCCAATGAGATTCCGCCGGGGTCGAACCCCTGTGTGTAAAGCAGCCAGAAGGCCGTCACGAGGGCGATGAGCACGAGCAGCCGAAGCTGCGGCTGGAGGCGGCGGGCGCCGAGATATTTTTCAGCCGCCCTCGCCCATTTCCACGACAGGGTCACCATGACGCTAGTGAAGATGCGCTGGCCGTTCATGCGACGAAAGAAGGGTGCGCCGTCCGGGCAACTGGCAAGATAGCTTTTCAACAGGCGGTACAGGACCACCCCCGCGACGAGCGCGATCGTGCTCATCAGCAGCGGTATGGTGAATCCGTGCCAGACGCGCAGGCTGTGCGGCGGCATCTCTGGCCCCAGAACGGCCATCACGGCGGTGTCGAGAAAGGAACCGATCGTCACTGCGGGCACGATTCCAACCACCAGGCACGCCAGCACAAGAAATTCGATCGGGAAGCGCATCCAGCGCGGGGGCTCATGGGGCGTCCGGGGCAGATCCACCGGATCGGGCCCGAAGAACACGCAATGGACGAAACGCAGCGAATAGGTGACGCCGAGCAGGCTGGCCAGCAACGCTATATAGGGCGTTGCGGTGTCGAGGATGGAATCGGCGTGAGTCTCGATGACTTCGGCGAAGAACATTTCCTTGGACAGGAAGCCGTTGAGCAGCGGCACCCCGGCCATGGCGGCGCTTGCCACCACGGCCAGCGTCGTGGTGATCGGCATGTATCGTCGGAGGCCGCTCAGCCTGCGCATGTCGCGGGTGCCGGTTTCATGGTCGATGACGCCGGCGGCCATGAACAGCGACGCCTTGAAGGTGGCGTGGTTCATCATATGGAAGATCGCCGCCACGGCGGCCAGCGGGCTGCCGAGGCTGAGCAGCGTCGTGATCAGGCCCAGATGGCTGATCGTGGAATAGGCCAGAAGTCCCTTTATGTCCTGCTGGAAGATCGCGAAATAGGCGCCGAGCAGAAGCGAACTCAGCCCGGCGACGCCGACGATCCAGAACCATTCCGGCGTTCCCGACAGGACCGGCCATAGCCGCGCCATCAGGAACACGCCGGCCTTCACCATGGTCGCGGAATGGAGGTACGCCGAAACGGGGGTCGGCGCGGCCATCGCGTTGGGCAGCCAGAAATGGAACGGGAACTGGGCGCTCTTGGTCAGCGCGCCGATCAGGATGAGGACAAGCGCCGGCACGTAGAGATCGTGGGACCGGATCTGTTCGCCCGCCTCCAGCACACGATCGAGATCGTAGCTTCCGACGATGTGGCCGATCACCAGCACGCCGGCCAGCAGGGCCAGCCCGCCTATGCCCGTGACGGTCAACGCCATCCGTGCGCCGTCCCGTGCGTTGGCGTTGTGGTACCAGTATCCGATCAGGAGGAACGAGAAGACGCTGGTCAGTTCCCAGAAGATGACCAGCAGGATGAGATTCCCCGAAAGCACCATGCCAAGCATGGAGCCCATGAACCCCAGGAAATATGAGAAGAACCGCCCCGCCGCGTCCTCGGGCGCCAGGTAATACCGCGCGTAAAGGACGACCAGGAAGCCGATGACGCTCACCAGCATCGCGAACAGCAAGGCGAAGCCGTCCATCCGCAGGGTGAAGTTCAGCCCCAGCGAGGGCAGCCACTCAATCTCGGCGCGAAGAACCTCTCCCGCCGATATGGCGGGGTAAGCCGCAGCCGCCAGAATGGCGCAGCCAAGGGCGACTACCCCGGCCATCCACGCTTCGGCGTTCCGTGTGCTGTGGGGCAGGGTCGCGGCGACAAGGCCGCCCGCGAAGGGAAGGATGACCAGGAGAATCAGTAGCGCATCGGTCATCCCACGTGTCGGCGCCTCATGATTGCGTCCAAGGAACAGGAGCGTTGCCTGATTTCAACCATTATGGTTGACTTCGCCGTTATGGGGCAAGGGTCATTCGTGACGAATCTTCATCCTGAACAGTGTCGGGCGGCCCGTGGCCTTCTGAACTGGACGCAGGAGCAATTGGCCGCGCTGGCGGGCGTGTCCCGCAGCACGATCAAGGATTTCGAATGCCATCGCCACGCGCTTCACCGTGCGACGGAGACGCTGCTGGTGGAGGCACTCGAGAAGGGCGGGGTCCGTCTGCTCTATTCCGGCAAGGAGGGGCCGGGCGTCCGCCTGAAGGCACCGCTGTCCCTTCAGCCTTCGGCCGCCGGCCTGAATATCGGGATGCTCGGAGCCGCCATTATTCCTGCGGAGAAGCCGCGCCGCCACCGGTGACGCCGATCCGGGCGCGGCCCCAGCGTCCATCGACACCGTATGGATGCTGGGTCAGGTCCCATAGGCGCTAACTTTGAGGCGGTGAGCCTCACACCCTCGCCTTCAAAACCCTCACCCTCCCACCGCTTCGCGGCGGGTCCCTCCCTCTCCCGCAAGCAGGAGAGGGGAAAATTACGACCAAAGTTAGCGCCTATGGGGTCAGGTCCAGCATGACATTGTTTTTATTGGGCGGCGCGTCACTGGCAGCGCCCGACCGAGCCTTCCGCGCAGATCCGGTCGCCGTCGATCCAGGTGGCGCCGGAGAGGATGGCGTTCCTGAGTCTCGCGCCGCCGAGATTGGCCCCTGTCAGATCCGCCCCGGTCAGATCGGCGTCGATCAGGATCGCCTGGCGCAGGTTGGCCTCCACCAGCGACGCGCCGGTGAGGTCGGCCTTGGTGAGGTCCGCCTGCTGCAGCCGCGCGCCGTCCAGCGTCACGCCGACCATGCTGGCGCTGATGAAGCGGGCGCGGTAGGCGTCGACGCCGGACATGTCGCTGCCGTCGAGGGTGGAGCGGATGAAGGTGCTGTCACGGAGCTGGGCGTTGCTGAGATCGACGCCGGTCAGGTTGAGGTTGTCCTGAAGGCATCGCCGCCAGACCACCTCCGGCGCCGGCGGGTCGGAGCAGGCGGCTTGGGCCTGGAGGGGGAGAAGGACGGAAAGCAGGAACGCGATCCCGGCCAGTGCTGCATAAATCATGTTCCATGATGTAGAGGCACGGGACGGCGAAGGCAAAGCGGGAACGTTCCGCCCTTGCGGCGGAAGGACGAGGCACCACCTTCAACCCCGGGCTTCAACCATGGGCGGCGAAGGGAAACGATCGACATGCTGACGCGACGGGAACTGGTCGCCGCCTCGGCGGCGGCGCTGGCGTTCGGACCGGCGCGGGCGGCGGAATCCCGGCGGCTCAAGCTCTACAATCCCCATACCGGCGAGAGCTTCGACGGCCCGTGGCATGACGGGGCGCAACCGATCCCGTCGGCGCGGGCCGAACTGAACTGGCTGTTCCGCGATCACCGGGAGGGAATCTCCCGCACCATCGATCCCGGCGTTTTCGCGATACTGTGGGAATTGCAGCAGCATTATGTGGTGGCGCGCGGCCATACGCCGACGCTCAACATCCATTCCGGATATCGCACCCACGCGACGAACGAGGCGCTGCGGCCGGAAGGGGCGGCCTTGAACAGCTATCATCTGCGCGGACAGGCCGTGGACGTCTCCGTCCAGGGCTACGGCATCCATATCCTGGCGAATTTCGCCCAGGCGGTGCAGAGCGGCGGGCTGGGCATCTACTGGCGGTCGGACTTCGTCCATCTGGACACCGGGCCGAAGCGGTTGTGGTATCGGCGATAGGCTGTCTCAGACCACTGGCTCAGACCGTCGGCTCAGACCGCCGGGGGGGTCGGAGCGCCGCCGGCGCGGCGGACGCGGGCGCGTTCGATCCCCAGCCGGTGTTCGCGCCAGAGGATGAAGATGCCCGACGACATCACCACCGCGGCCCCCGCCAGCACCAGCGGCCGGGGCAGTTCGGCGAAGACGAAATAGCCGATCAGCAGCGCCCAGAGCATGGTCACATAGTCGAAGGGCGCCAGCGTCGCCACCGGCGCATGGCGGTATGAGGAGGTCATCACGACCTGCGCGAACCCGCCCAAAAGGCCGATCATGACCAGGAGAAGGATGTCCCAGCCCGTGGGGATCACATGGTCGAACGGCAGGGTCAGGGCGCCGAAGATGGTGCAGGTGAGCGTGAAATAGAAGACGATGGCGATCGACGGCTCCGTCCCCGACATGCGGCGGATGGCGATCTGGGCCAGCGCCGTGAAGAAAGCGCCGCAAAGCGCCAGCATGACGCCCAGCGGGACGATCCCCGCGACCAGAAAGCCGCCGCCTTGCGCGCCCTGGGGCTGCACCATCAGCAGCACGCCGCAAAAGCCGATGGCGACCGCCGTCCAGCGATAGACGCGCACCGCCTCCCCCAGCAGCAGGCTGCCCAGCGCTGTGGCGATCAGCGGCGCAACGAAGCCCAGAGCCGTGGCGTCGGCGATCGGCAGCATGGTCAGCGCGCTGAACGAGAGGCTCATGGCCGTAATGCCGGAGAGCGACCGCAGGAGATGCGCGCCGGGCCGGCGGGTGCGCAGCGCCTTCAGGCCCCCGGCCCAGCGGATCAGCAGGAAGACGGGGATAAGGGCGAAGAAGCTCCGCACGAAGACGAGCTGGCCTATCGGATAATCGTCGCCGACCCATTTGATGATCGCGCTCATCGACGCGAAGAGTCCCGTGGCGCAGACCTTGTAGAGGATGCCGCGGAAGGGCGTGGCGTCGAGTGCGGCGGAGCCGGGTTCTGCGACGGCGGACATTCGAGGAGCCAGGGGATTCTTAGAAGGGAGGGCACGACGGCAACCCTGCCATGGCTTCCGCCGATCCAGGAAGAGACAATCACGCAGGGGAGCGTTGCGTATCCTATCGCGGCGGCCCAATCGCGGGATCGGTCGTTTCTTCGAGATGCCGGCGCAGGAGGCGGATATTGCGCCGGTTCGCCTTCCAGCCGAAATCGAACAGGCTGCCCAGCACCGGGACGCTGCCGACCACCACGTCGATCCCGACATTCCAGATCATGCGGGCGAGGATGGCGTTGGGAACGCCGAGCTTCCGCGCCCGCCACACCAGATAGGCCGAAACCGAGCCCGACGCCGCGTCACCCACCCCCGGCGCCAGCCCCACCAGACCGTCCAGGCCGAAACGCCAGCCCAGCCCCGGCACGCGGAACCGGTCGTCAAGCCACCAGGCAATCCGGTCAAGCTCCTCTATGAGCTTCCGCCGTTCGTGATGGGACGGGCTTCCGGCCATCGGCGGCTATTTCCGCACGATGACCCAGATGGCGTGGATGATGCCGGGGATGTAGCCGAGGATCGTCAGCAGGATGTTCAGCCAGAAATGCAGCCCGATGCCGACCTGGAGGAAGACGCCGAGCGGCGGGATGAGGATCGCGATGAGGATGCGGAGGATGTCCATGGAACCGTCCCTGCTGGTATTGAAGTCCCCTCACCCTCCCGCTTCGCGGGATCGACGTATACGTCGATCCCTCTCCCACGAGGGGAGAGGGGAAGGTGGGGCTTGGACCTTAACCGCCTTACAGGGTGCTTGTTCCGCCTTCAGACGCCGAAATACTTCGCCTTGGGGTGGTGGACGACGATGGCCGAGGTGGACTGTTCCGGATGGAGCTGGTGTTCGTCGGAAAGGTCGACGCCGATCTGGCCGCCATCCAGCAGCCGCAGCAGCAGGTCCTGGTCCTCAAGGTTCGGGCAGGCGGGATAGCCGAAGGAATAGCGGCTGCCACGATAGCCCTGCTGGAGCATACGGTCGATATCGCGATCGTCCTCCGCCGCGAAGCCCAGCTCCGCCCTGATCCGCTTGTGGACATATTCGGCCATGGCCTCGGCCATCTCCACCGACAGGCCGTGGAGATAGAGATAGTCCTGGTAGCGATCCGTCGCGAACCAGTCGCGCGCCACGTCCGACGCCCGCTGGCCCATGGTGACGACCTGGAGGCCGATCACGTCGCGTTCTCCGGAATCGACATCGCGGAAGAAGTCGGCGATGCAGGCCCCCGCTTCCTCCCCGCGCGCGGGCTGCGCCTGCCTGGGCA
Source organism: Inquilinus sp. CAU 1745 (assembly GCF_039839375.1). NCBI lineage: Bacteria > Pseudomonadati > Pseudomonadota > Alphaproteobacteria > Rhodospirillales > Rhodospirillaceae > Inquilinus > Inquilinus sp. CAU 1745. Next base: position 19,595 of record NZ_JBDOQU010000012.1, on the reverse strand, counting down.
GGGTGAAGCGCCCGACTTCCGTCTGGCCGTCCTCTTCGAACAGGATCACGTCGTCGCCCTGGGCGGCCGCCTTCCAATAGCCGTAGACGGCCTGCGGGACGAGGATGTCCTCATTCTCGCAACGGTCGACCAGTTCCTTCAGCAGGGGCCGAAGCTCCCGCTGCGCCCATGCCATGTAATCGTCCAGCCGGCGGCCTTCCTTCCGGTAGCCCCACTGCATCTGGTAGAGCATCCGTTCGTTGACGTAGGGGACCAGCGTCTTCAGCGGCACGCGCGCGATGACGCGCGGCCCCCAGAAGGGCGGCGCCGGGATCTCGATTCCGTCCGAGAATGCCAGCCGGCGCTTCCGCGCCGTGGCGGGATCGACCTTGCCGGTGGGCTTCGTCGCGCGGCCCAGCTTCCGGTTCTGGTTCGACGGCTTGCCTACCCGCTTCTTCTGCAGCGTCTCCAGATGGCCGTCGAACTGGCCGTGGACCACCTTGTCCATCAAGGACAGCCCGTCGAACGCGTCCCGCGCATAGGCGACCCGGCCGGAGGCGTAGGTCCTGACGCAATCCTCCTCCACATAGTTCCGGGTCAGCGCCGCTCCACCAAGGAAGATCGGGATGTCGAAGCCCTCCCGCGTCATCTCCGCCAGATTGTCCTTCATCACCACGGTCGACTTGACCAACAGGCCGGACATGCCGATGGCGTGGGCCTTGTGCTCGCGCGCCGCCGTCATGATGGTCGCGATCGGCTGCTTGATGCCCAGATTGACGACCTTGTATCCGTTGTTGGTGAGGATGATGTCGACCAGGTTCTTGCCGATGTCGTGAACGTCGCCCTTGACGGTCGCCAGCACGATCGTCCCCTTCTCCTGGCCCTCCAGCCGCTCCATGTGCGGTTCCAGGAAGGCGACGGCGGTCTTCATCGTCTCCGCCGATTTCAGCACGAAGGGAAGCTGCATCTTGCCGGCCCCGAACAGGTCGCCGACCACCTTCATGCCGTCCAGCAGATGGGTGTTGATGATGTCCAGCGGCGGGTAGGATTTCATCGCCTCGGCAAGGTCGTCCTCCAGCCCCTGGCGGTCGCCGTCGACGATCCGTTCCTTCAGCCGCTCCTCCACCGTCTCCGCGCGCTTCCGCGTCTCCGCCTTCGCCGCCTTGCGGTCGGCGAACATCTCCAGAAGCGCCTCCAGCGGGTCGTAGCCGGGGCGGCGGCGGTCGAAGATCAGATCCTCCGCCACCTCGACCTCCTTCGGGTCGATGGCGTGGAGCGGCATGATCTTGGACAGATGGACGATCGCGCCGGTCAGCCCGCGCCGCTGTGCGTGGTCCAGGAAGACGGAGTTCAGCACGTGGCGCGCGGCGGGATTGAGGCCGAAGGAGATGTTGGAGAGGCCGAGGATGATCTGGCAGTCCGGCATCTCCTGGGAAATCCGCTCGATCGCGTCCAGCGTCTCCAGCCCCAGCTTGCGGTCGTCCTCATTGCCCGTGGCGATGGTGAAGGTCAGCGGATCGAACATCAGGTCCGACGCCGGCAGGCCGTGCCGGTTGACCGCGAAATCGTAGAGCCGGTGCGCGACCCGAAGCTTGTCGTCGGCCGTCTTGGCCATGCCGGCTTCCTCGATCGTCAGCGCGATCACGGCCGCGCCGAACTTCCGCGCCAGGGTCAGGCGGGCGGCGGCGGGCTCCTCCCCATCCTCGAAATTGATCGAGTTCAGGATCGCCTTCCCGCCATAGAGCTTGAGGGCGGATTCCAGCACCGGATATTCGGTCGAATCGATCACCAGCGGGGCGGTGACGGCCCCGGTCATGCGGGTCACGACCTCCGTCATGTCGGCGATCTCATCCCGGCCGACGAAGGCGGTGCAGACATCCAGCGTGTGGGAGCCTTCGCGCACCTGCTCCTTCCCCATGGCGACGCAGGAATCCCAATCGCCGGAATCCTGAAGCTCGCGGAATTTCCTCGATCCGTTGGCGTTGCAGCGCTCCCCGATCGAGAGATAGGCGTTCTCCTGCCGGAGCGGCGTCGCGCCGTAGAGAGAGGCGACGGAAGGAATCCAGTAGGACGTGCGGGCGGCGACCGCGGGGCGCGGGGCGGAGCCGGCGCGGCGGCGCAGCATCGCGTCCAGCGCCTCTATGTGCGGAACGTCGGTGCCGCAGCAGCCGCCGATCAGGTTCAGCCCGTCCTCCTCCACGAACCGTTCCAGCCACGCCGCCAGGTCCCGCGCGCCCAGCGGGTAGACCGTCTGGCCGTCGATCAGTTCCGGCAGGCCGGCGTTCGGCTGGACGGAGAGGAGGCCGTCCCAGTTCTCCGACAGCCATTTGACATGCTCCGCCATCTCCTGCGGGCCGGTGGCGCAGTTGAGGCCGATCAGCGGCACGTCGAGCGCGCGGACCACGGTCGCGGCGGCGGCGATGTCCGCGCCGACCAGCAGCGTGCCCGTCGTCTCCACCGTCACCTGGACGAAGACCGGCGTGTCGGTTCCGGCATCCAGCCGGGCGAGCTTCACGCCGTTGACCGCCGCCTTGATCTGGAGCGGGTCCTGGCAGGTTTCGATCAGGATCGCGTCGACCCCGCCATCGATCAGGCCGCGCGACTGGGTCGCGAAGGCGGCTTCCAGATCGTCATAGGCGACATGGCCCAGGCTGGGCAGGCGCGTGCCCGGCCCGATCGAGCCGATGACGAAGCGCTGCCGGCCGTCGGAGAAGCCTTCCGACGCCTCCCGCGCGATCTCCGCTGCCACCCTGTTGATCTCCCGCGCCCTGTCCTGAAGATCGAATTCCGCCAGCGTCAGGGGGGAGCCGCCGAAGGTGTTCGTCTCCACCATGTCGGCCCCGGCCTCGAAATATCCGCGATGGATGCCGCGGACCAGGTCGGGGCGGGAGAGGTTCAGTACCTCCGTGCAGTTCTCCTTGCCCTGGTAGTCGCGCTCCACGTCGAGGTCCAGCGCCTGGACGCGGCTGCCCATGCCGCCGTCGCACAGCAGCACCCGGTCGCGGAGCATGTCGAGAAGATGAGCCAAGGGATTTCGATCCTTCCGGTCAGGCGGCGACGGCTTCGCGCGCGGCGCGGACGCCCAGCGCCCGGCAAATGGCGAGTGTCAGTTCCGCCCGGTTCAGCGTGTAGAAATGGAATTCGGAGACGCCCTCGTCGCGCAGGGCGCGGCACTGGTCGACGGCGGCGCTGGCGGCGACGAGCTGGCGGGTCTGCGGATCGCCGTCCAGATCGTCGAACAGATGGGCCAGCGCCGGCGGGATCGCGGCGTTGCAGGCGCGCGCGAACTCCACCGTCCGGGCGAAATTGGTGATCGGCAGGATGCCGGGCACGATCGGCACGCCGATCCCGGCCGCCGCCGCGCGGTCGCGGAACCGCAGGAATGCGCTATTGTCGAAGAAGAACTGCGTGATCGCGCGGGTCGCGCCGGCATCGACCTTGCGCTTCAGGTTCTCAAGGTCCGAATCGGCGCCAGGCGCTTCGGGATGGGTTTCGGGGTAGGCCGCGACGCTGATCTCGAACGGCGCGACGGCGCGGATGCCGGCGACGAGGGAAGCCGCATAATCGTAGCCACCGGGATGGGGGGCGTAGGAAGCTCCCTGCCCGTCGGCCGGATCGCCGCGCAGGGCGACGATATGGCGGATGCCGGCCCGCCAGTAGGCGCGCGCGACCTCATCCACCTCACCCCTGGTCGCGCCGACGCAGGTCAGATGGGCGGCGGCGCGGAGGGGGGTTTCGTCCTGGATGCGGGCGACGGTGGCGTGGGTGCGCTCCCGCGTGCCGCCGCCCGCCCCGTAGGTGACGGAGACGAATCGCGGGGACAAGGGGGCCAGCCGGGTGATCGACTGCCACAGCGTCTCCTCCATCTTCTCGCTCTTCGGCGGGAAGAATTCGAAGCTGACGGCGATGTCGCGGGTCATGGCGTCTCTCCGGCGAAGCGGTCGGGGCGCGGCAGGGTGGCGACGGGAGCGTCCGGGGCACGGACGGCCCGCCAGAGGGTGACGGTCAGGGGCTGGCCCGGCAGATGCACCGGCGCATCGCACTGGAAGCCGGCGGCGCGCAGCCAGCGGACCACGTCGGCATCCTCGAACCCCAGCCAGCGGTGGGCGTGCTCCTCCCGCAGCGATTCGACGCCGTGATGGGCGAAATCGGCGACCAGGAGCGTGCCGCCGGGGCGCATGACGCGGGCGGCCTCCGCCAGCGCGTCGTCGGGATCCTCCAGATAGTGGAGGACCTGATGCATCACAGCGACGTCGAAGGCCGCGTTGGGCAGCGGAAGCTGGTAAAGGTCGCCCTGGCGAACCTGCCAGCGGCGCAGGCCGGATCGTTCCAGATTGGCCCGCGCTACGGCCAGCATCTCCCGCGACAAATCGATGCCGACGGCGCGCTCGGCCCGGTCGGCGAGGATGGTCAGCATCCGTCCGGTGCCGGTGCCGAGGTCCAGCAGATCGTCGATCCCCTCCTCCGGCAGCAGGTCCAGGACGGCGCGCTCGACCTCGCTGTCGGCGATGTGGAGGGCGCGGATCTCATCCCAGCGGCCGGCGTTGGTGCGGAAATACCGGGCAGCGGCCGCCGCCCGGTCCCGCTTGATGCCGGCCAGCCTTTCATGGTCCAGCACGACCTGGGGGTCGTCGGCAGGGATCAGCCCGGCCAGCGTCCGGGCGAGTTCGGCGTAGCCGCCCCGGTCCGCCAGCCGGAAGAAGGCGTAGGTGCCTTCCCGGTAGCGCGCCAGCAGGCCGGCGTCGCACAGGAGCTTGAGATGGCGGGAGACGCGCGGCTGGCTCTGCCCCAGGATCTGCGTCAGGTCGGTCACCGTCAGCTCGCCCTGGGCGCACAGCGCCAGGATGCGCATCCGCGTCGGCTCCGCCGCCGCCCGCAATCCCTGCAACAGATTTTCCATGCGCGGATTCCTTCCTTCGCGACCGAATGGACTTTATCAAAGGGAGCCGGCAGAATAAAGACATATATAAAGATATCTTTATACGCACATGCAACACGTCACATCGAATGCGATCTATCTGCAACAGGCGTTGCATATTGATCGCTCCCGATGGCGACCTTGCTGGTCAAATCGGGGCAGGCTGTGATAGTGCGAAGACTTCGAGAGTCCGTCAGGGTGCCGCCGTCAGGCCCGCCGGGACGGGTGGATGCGGTTCGCGACCGCCGATTTGCTGGAGATTCGGGATTGAGCCTGAACCGTATCGACGCCATTCGCCCCCAGCCGGGAAACGCCGGCCGGATCAAGGGAATGGCCACAGCGCTGATCGCCCTGTCGCTGGCGGCCTGCGCCTCCACCGGACAGATGGCCGAAAGCAACGCGCGGGACGTGAACGACCCGCTGGAGCCGATCAACCGGGTCATCTTCTCCGTCAATGACGCGGTCGACACCGTCATCATCCGGCCGATCGCCACTACCTACACCTTCGTGACGCCCGACCCGATCGAGAACAACGTCACCAACTTCCTGCGCAATCTGCGGTCGCCCGTCATCATCGCCAACCAGCTCCTTCAGGGTGACTGGCATGGCGCGGAGGTCGCGGCGACCCGGTTCTTCATCAACAGCACGATCGGGCTGGGCGGCATCGTCGACGTCGCCGCCTACAACAAGCTCTATTTCGAGCCGGAGGGTTTCGGCCAGACGCTGGCGGTCTGGGGCGTCGGCGAGGGTCCCTATCTGGTGCTGCCGCTGCTGGGGCCGAGCAACCCGCGCGACGCGGCGGGCCTGGCCGTGGACATCCTGTCCGATCCTGTTTGGATGGTATCCACGGAAGCACAGAATTGGGGCCGCTCGGCCGCCGAAGTGATCGACGCCCGCGCCCGCACGCTGGACGTCACCGAGGATCTGAAGCGGAACTCGCTGGATTACTACGCCACCGTCCGCAGCGCCTACCGGCAGCTTCGCGCGGCGCAGATCCGCGACGGCGCGCCCGACGCTTCCGCGCAGATGCCCGAGATCCCCGACTACAGCGCCGCGGAGATGCCGGAGATCCCGGACTACGAGCCGGAGTCCGAACCGGAGTCCGAGCCCGCGCCCGGAAGCTGAGAATCCGGAACGGGGCGGTCGGTGCAACTCCGGCCCGCCCCGCTCGGTTTAACCTCATAACGATCCATCACGGGAACGAGTCGTGAGCATCATGAAGAAGCTGGCAAAGATCGCCGCCCTGCTGCTGATGGTGTCGGCCGCGCCGGCCGCCGCAGCGGACGATCAGGGCGCGCGCGACTTCATCGCCGAACTGGGCGACCAGACCATCGAAATCCTGCGGCAGCCGGACCTCGACGCCGAACAATCGGTCGCGCAGTTCCGGGAAGTGTTCCGCGAGGGCTTCGACGTGCCCACGGTCGCCCGCTTCGTGCTGGGCCGCTACTGGAACGTCGCCACGCCGGAGCAGCAGCAGGAATATCTCCAGCTGTTCGAGCAGATGGTGCTGGAAACCTATGCGCGGCGGTTCGTCGAATATTCCGGGGAGACCTTCACCGTCACCGGCGCCCGCCCGGCGGGCGAAAGCGACGTGATGGTGGAAAGCCGGATCGTCCGCCCCGACGGCCCGCCGGTCAATGTCGCCTGGCGCGTCCGGGAGCGGGAGGACGGCTTCCAGATCATCGATGTGGTGGTCGAAGGCGTCTCGATGAGCGTGACCCAGCGCAACGAGTTCGCCTCGGTCATCCAGCGCAATGGCGGACAGGTGGAAGCCCTGCTGCAAGCCATGCGCAACCAGATCGCCCACGCCCGCGCGGGGTGAGGAGGGGCTTTGCCCCTCCCCTCATTCTGAGCCTCTCCTCCTCATGGTGAGCTTGTCGAACCATGCGGGCACACATCCTTCGACAAGCTCAGGATGAGGAGAAGAGGGCGGTCCGCCACCAAAGTTCGTCATGCCGGACTTGATCCGGCATCCATACGATGTCGAGGGAGCCGGAGCCTCGCCCATTCTTCGCCTTCGGTGAGGCTGCGACGGCCCATGGATTCCGGATTAAGTCCGGAATGACCAATAAAAACAACGTTATGCCGGACCCCGATCCGGCATCCATGGGATGTTGAAGGCGAGCGGAGCCGCGCTTGGTTCTTCGCTGCCGGTGAAGCGGTGACGGCCTATGGATTCCCGATCAAGTCGGGAATGACGAATAGGGAAGGGTCTTCGCCCCTCCTCTTCAAGGTGAGCCTGTCGAACCATGCGGGCGCCGCGCCAGAAGCCCGTCATGCTGGACTTGATCCAGCATCCATGCGGTATCGACGGCCGTCGGGACTACGCCCAGTCCTTCTCGCCGGTGAAGCGGCGCCGTCCCATGGATTCCCGATCAAGTCGGGAATGACGAATGGGGAAGGTCGCCGCTCCTCCCGCTACCGGGTCAGGGGCTTGTATTTGATGCGGTGGGGCTGGTCGGCTTCGGCGCCGAGGCGGCGTTTGCGGTCGGCTTCGTAATCCTCGTAATTGCCCTCGAACCAGGTCACCTGGCTGTCGCCCTCGAAGGCGAGGATGTGGGTGGCGATGCGGTCGAGGAACCAGCGATCGTGGCTGATGACCACGGCGCAGCCGGGGAAGTCCAGCAACGCCTCCTCCAGCGCGCGGAGCGTCTCCACGTCCAGATCGTTGGTCGGTTCATCGAGCAGGATCAGGTTCGCGCCCGACTTCAGCATCTTGGCGATGTGGACGCGGTTGCGCTCGCCGCCCGATAGTTGGCCGACCTTCTTCTGCTGGTCGCCGCCCTTGAAGTTGAAGGAGCCGACATAGGCGCGGCTGGGCATCTTGCGCTTGCCAAGATCGATCTCGTCCAACCCGTCGGAGATCTCCTCCCACACCGTCTTCTTGTCGCGCAGGCTGTCGCGGCTCTGGTCGACATAGCCGGGCACCACCGTGTCGCCGACGCGGAAGCTGCCTTCGTCGGGCGTATCCTGCCCGGTGATCATCCGGAAGAGGGTGGTCTTGCCGGCGCCGTTCGGGCCGATCACGCCGACGATCCCGCCCTTGGGCAGGTTGAAGGACAGATCCTCGATCAGCAGCCGGTCGCCGAAGCCCTTGGCCACGTCGTCGGCCTGGATGACGAGATCGCCCAGGCGCGGCGGCGTCGGGATGACGATCTGGCCGGGGCCAGCCGACTGTTCCTTCGACTTGGCCAGAAGCTCCTCATAGGCGTTGATGCGGGCCTTCTGCTTGGCCTGGCGGCCGCGCGCGCCGGCCCTGATCCATTCCAGCTCGGAATCCAGCGTCTTCTGCCGGCCAGCCTCCTGTTTCGCCTCCTGGGCGACGCGTTTCTTCTTGGCCTCCAGATAGGCCGAATAGTTGCCCTCATAGGGGATGCCCTGGCCGCGATCGAGTTCCAGGATCCAGCCGGTGACGTTGTCGAGGAAGTAGCGGTCGTGGGTGACCATGACGACGGTGCCGGAATATTCGCGCAGGAACCGCTCCAGCCAGGCCACGCTTTCGGCGTCCAGATGGTTGGTCGGCTCATCCAGCAGCAGCATGTCGGGCTTGGACAGCAGCAGGCGGCAGAGCGCGACGCGCCGCCGTTCGCCGCCGGACAGCTTCGTCACGTCGGCGTCGGCCGGCGGGCAGCGCAGCGCGTCCATCGCGATCTCCACCGTCCGGTCGAGATCCCAGGCGTCGGCGGCGTCTATCTTCTCCTGAAGCTCCGCCTGCTCCTCAATCAGGGCGTTCATCTCATCATCGTCGGTGACCTCGCCGAACTTGAGGCTCACCTCCTCGAACCGCTTCACAAGATCATGGATTTCGCCCAGCCCCTCCAGCACGTTCTCCTGGACGGTCTTGGCGGGGTCCAGATGGGGTTCCTGCGGCAGATAGCCGACCTTCGTGCCCTCGGCCGCCCAAGCCTCGCCGGTGAATTCCTTATCGATGCCGGCCATGATCCGCATCAGGGTCGACTTGCCTGAGCCGTTGGGGCCCAGGACACCGATCTTCGCGCCGGGCAGGAAGGACAGCCAGATATTGTCCAGGACCTTCTTGCCGCCGGCGAAGGCCTTGGTCATGCCCTTCATGACGTAGATATATTGATAGGAGGCCATGACGGTCCTTGCTCTCCGGTGCTTCGGGAATGGGATCGGCGGTCGTCGCGCGCGGCCCGCCTTTTAACGCACAAGACGGCCTATGCCCAGAGGGTAGGGTTTCAGCCCCTGCCCTGCCCCATCGCCTTCCCTGGTTCGTCCTCCTTCTCGACCGGCAGGTCCAGCCCCAGCGCCTCCCGCGCCACCCTGGCGAGGTCGGGGCTGATGGGTCGGGGGCTGAGGTCGACGCCGCGCGACAGCGTCTCGACCACCGTCTCGATCGCGGCGATGCGGGCATAGTCCTTGTCGTTCGCGGGTATGGCAGTCCAGGGCGCGGCCGCGGTGGAGGTCCGATCGATCATCTCCTCTATCGCCCCGACGTAATCGTCCCATTTTTGCCGGTTGCGCAAATCCTCATAGGACAGCTTCCAGCGCTTCAGCGGGTCTTCCAGGCGCTTGCGAAACCGCTCAAGCTGCTCTTCCGGCGTGATGTGCAGGAAAAGCTTCACGATGCGCACGCCGTCATCGATCAGCATGCGTTCGAATTCCGCGATCTCATGGTAGGCGCGGGTCCATTCCTCCCTGCTCGCCAGACCCTCCACCCGCTCCACCATCACCCGCCCGTACCAGGAGCGGTCGAAGATCGCGATTGAGGACGGGTCCGGCAGCCGCTGCCAGAAGCGGAACAGGTAGTGCTTTCCCTGCTCCCTGTCCGTCGGCGCGCCGATCGGCCAGACATGGCAGGAGCGCGGGTCCATCACCGAGGTCATGCGGCGGATCGCGCCGCCCTTGCCGCCGGCGTCCCAGCCTTCGAAGACGACGATCGCGCGATCGCCGGAAACCAGATAGGCCTGCTGGATAGCCTGGAGCTTGCGGTGGAGGCCGGCCAGCTTCTCGTCATAATCCTTCCGCGAGAGCTTACGGTCCATCGGCAGGTCGGCGAGGCGGAAATGGTGGTGCTTGGGCTTGTGGGACAAGGGCGGCGGGCCTCCGGCAAACGAAAGGGGAGCGCCGGCTGACCGGCGTTCCCCTTTCAAATGACGCTGAAGGCCGGACGTTCCGGCCTTCCGTTCAGGCGGCCTTCACCGTCTTCAGGAAGGCGTCGATGGTCCGGCGCAGCTTTTCGCTGCCGGAGGAGAGCTCGCCGCTTTCCTTGAGTACGGAAGACGCGGCGTGGCCGGTCTCCTCCGCCGCACGGGTGACGTCCAGGATGTTGCGGCTGACTTCCGCGGTGCCGGAGGACGCCTCCTGGATGTTGCGGGAAATCTCCGCCGTCGCGGCCCCCTGCTCCTCCACCGCGGAGGAGATGCCGACCGAGATGGTGTTCATCCGGTCGATGACCGCGCCGACCGACCCCATCGCCGTGACCGCGGTTTGGGTGGTCGACTGGATGGAGCCGATCTGTTCGGAAATGTCGCCCGTCGCCTTGGCGGTCTGGTTGGCGAGATTCTTGACCTCCGACGCCACGACGGCGAAGCCCTTGCCGGCCTCCCCGGCGCGGGCGGCTTCGATCGTCGCGTTCAGCGCCAGGAGGTTGGTCTGCTCCGCGATGTCGTTGATGATCTTCACGATCTCACCGATCCGGGCCGCGGCTTCGGACAGGCCCTGGACGGTGTCGTTCGTCCGGCGCGCCTCTTCGACGGCCTCGCCGGCGATCATGGTCGACCGCTCGACCTGCTGGGCGATCTCCGCGATGGAGGCGGTCAATTCCTCCGCCGCCGCGGCGACGGTCTGGACGTTTGCCGACGCCTGCTCCGACGCCACGGCGACGGTGCTGGCCTGGCGGTTCGTCTCCTCCGCGATCGAGGACATCTGGGTCGAGGTCGAGCGCAGATGGTCCAGCGACGTGCCGACCTCGGCCATCAGGGAGGCGACTTCGCTGTCGAAGGCGCGGGTGGCGGTTTCGATCTCCGCCGCGCGGCGGGTCTTGACCTCCTGCTCGCTCTCCCGCTCCGCCTGGAGACGGGCCGTTTCGATCATGCTGTCCTTGAAGACCTGGACGGCCCCAGCCATCCGGCCGACCTCATCCCTGCGGTCGGCCCCCGCGATCTCCACCGAAGTATCGCCGGAGGCCAGCACGCCCATGGTGCCGGTCAGCGCCACGATCGGGCGGGAAATGGCGCGGATCAACAGGATGGCCGCGGCGACGGAAACGATGACGGCGGCAAGCGCGCCGATGATGGCGGCCCACAGCATGGTGGAGAAGGTGGATTGCATGGCGGCCTGATTGGCCGCGACCTCGGCGTCCACCTGCGCGATCAGGTCCGCCATCTCGCCCTCCACCAAATCGAGGAGAGCTTGGCTGCGGCCGGTCGTCTCGATCACCCGCGCCTCGTTGACCGTGAGCGGCCGGCGCATCAGGTCGATCTGCCGGTCGGCGGCGCCGGTGCGCCAATCGACAAGCGCGGTTTCCAGCGTCGCCAGTTGGGCCAGCGCCGCCTCATCATCGGTCAGCGCCCGCGCCTCCTCCATCAGTTCCTGGAACCGGTCGAAACCCGCCTGGTAGCGGTCGACCAGTGTCCGGTCCCCGCTCAGGAGGAAGCCGCGCACGGCGCCCTGCTGCGTGGCCACGGCGGACCGCATGGCAGCGACGCTGTCCTGAAGCCGGAGAACTTCGCGCACGTCGCGGTTGAGATTGGAGGCGACCTGGATGCTGAGGCCGGTGAACAGTCCGACGCCGACGATGATCAGCGTCAGGAAGGTGAAGGCAACGGTCAGCTTCCGGCCGATGGACCAGGACGCGAAACGTTCCATGATGGTGAATCCTTTTTTGGAAGCCACGTCAGATGCCCAGGGCCTGGCGGCGGGCGAGTTCGGTCAGGTTGACCTCCACGGTCACGGCGCCGGTCGGCTGGCCGGCATCGTCGACAACGGTCATATTGATCTGCGCCCGCCAGGTGCCGGTGCCGTCGTGATATTCAGCGGCGTCGATGAAAACGGCGTCCGCGCCTTCGGGATAGGTCTTGAGGAACTTGTCCTCGTCGCCCTGCCAGAAATCGCTGGTGATGGCGCTCTGTCCGGCGGAGAGGCCGTTGGCGTCCATGACGAAGATCTCGCTGTAGAGCCCGAGAGACCCCGCCTGTATCTGGAGGAGATAGCTGGACAGCGGGCTGGACAGGGTGGCCGCGATCAGCGGCTGGTCGTCCTTCTCCGTCTCGGCGCGCCATTGCTGGTCGAGCACGTCGATCGCCGACTGGTCGAGGTCGGCGTAGCGCGCGTTCTGGGCCTCCAGCGTCATCGCGACGACCGGGGTCTCCACCCATTCCCGCACCTGCGCGACCAGCGCGTCATCGATGATGTCGGCGCTGACCTCCGGTTCCGAGGCCGAAACGGCCGTCGAAATAAGCGAAGTCCCCAATGCGAAAATCGCAAAACGAGCGAGGTGCATGACTTTAATTCTCCGAAGCGAAATCTTCGAAGAACGTCATTAACCAATGATCATTAAAGAATTGTTATATTAGCGACTAAGAACAGTTTCGAGTTAATTACAATTCCGAAACGAATTTCTCTTAATTTTCTTGAGCGGATGGCGGGGAGATCAGGACCTTGTCTATCCGCCTTGCATCCATGTCCACGACCTCGAACCGCAACCCCTCCCAGGTGAAGTGCTCGCCGGCCTTGGGCACATGGCCCAGCTGCCACAGGACGAAGCCGGCGAGCGTCGTGTAGTCGTCATCATCCGACATGCCGCGACGGCCCAGCAGCCGCTCCACGGCGTCGATCGCCAGCCGGCCGTCGACCAGCCAAGACCCGTCCTCCCGCGCCACCACTTCCGGAGCGCCGTCCTCCTCGCCCTCCGGCAGGGCGCCGGCGATGGCGGTCAGGACGTCGGTGGGCGTGACGATGCCTTCGATGCCGCCATATTCGTCCAGCACCACGGCCATGTGGACGGGAGAGGAGCGGAACAGCTCCATCAGGCGGAGCACGGGCATGCTTTCATGGACCGTCAGCGGCTGACGCGCCGAAGCGGCCAGGTCGAACTCCTCCCCGGACAGGCGGCGGTCCAGTATGTCCTTGGTGTGGATGATGCCGACGACATCGTCCAACTCCCCCTTCGACACCGGATAGCGGGAGTGGCCGGCGTCCGCGATTTCCTGGCGCACCGCCTCCATCGGGTCGGACGGGTCCAGCCAGACGACGTCGTGGCGGGGCGTCATGATCGACCGGACCGACCGGTCGGCCAGCCGCATCACACCGTCGATCATCTCCTGCTCCGCCTTCTTGAAGATCCCGGCTTCCGTGCCCTCGGCGATCATCGTCTTGACCTCCTCCTCCGTCACGGTGGAGGCGGGCGACGGTTTGACGCCGATCAGCTTCAGCGTCACCTTGGTCGAGACGCCGAGGAACCAGACGACCGGCGCGGCGATTTTGGCCACGATGGTCATCGTCGGCGCGACGAAGGCGGCGATGCCTTCGGCGTTGTTCATCGCGATCCGCTTGGGAACCAGCTCGCCGACGATCAGCGACAGGTAGGTGATCGACACGACGACCACGGCCAGGGCGATGGTGTCGGCCGACCGCCCGACCACCGGCATCGTGCGCAGCCATTCGGCGAAGGGTTCGGAAAGGGTGGCGCCGGAATAGGCGCCGGCGAAGATGCCGACGAGCGTGATGCCGATCTGGACGGAAGAGAGGAACCGCGTCGGGTCCTCGATCAGCCGCAGGGCGGACCGGGCGCCGCGGCTGCCGGAATCGGCCATCTGCTGAAGGCGCGCGCGCCGCGCCGACACCACCGCCAGCTCCGACATCGCGAAGAAGCCGTTCAGCACGACCAGCAGCACGACGATCAGGATTTGCCACACCAGCATTGGCTTCGATCTTCCCGTTGGTTAGAGGCCGAGGGCCTGGGCGATGAGGAAGATGATGGCCTTGGCGATGGCGACCAGCACTCCGAAGACGATGACGACCGACAGCACGGCCAGCACGGAGCCGACGGCGACGAAGACGCCGTCCTTCTCCAGGATGCCGAGCGCCAGCAGGGAGATCGCGAGCCCCGGCAGCATGTTGCCGAGCGGGATGGGGAAGAAGAGGATGATCGACAGGCCGAGGCAGATCGCCCCGATCAGCCGCTCCGCCGACGGGTTGACCAGCAGGTCGAGCCGGGGCTTCAGCATCCGTTCGGCCTTGATGACCCAGGGCAGGATGCGGTCGACCATGGCCTCGAAATCCAGCGCGGAGATCGAGCGTTCGGCGATCCAGCGCGGCAGCCAGGGCCGGTCGTGGCCGAGCATGAGCTGGGCGGCGAGATAGAGCAGCGGCGCGGAGAGAAGCGTCGATATCCCGGGAATCGGGATCGGGATGACGTTGGGCGCGGCGAAGACCAGCATCAGGGCGCCAAAGGCGCGGTCATGAAGCGCGTCGAGCAGCGTGCCGAACGATATTCTTTCACCCGGATCGGCGGCGTCGGCGAGGGACCGCAGCACGTCTGAGAAACTTTTCCCGTTCCGCATGGCGTTCGCGGAACGGGCGCCGGTACTCGGAGGATCTTCGTTCTGGCTCACTGGCTATACATCGTGACGACTGAAAAGAAGCGTCCGGCGAAGACCGCCGGCGCCGGCGACCCTATCGCATGGAACGTGCCGTGCGCCAGGGCGGGACACTTTCAAATGGTGAAGCCCCGGCGCCGGACCAAGGGGGCGAATGGAAATGGACGGCCTCAATCGTGGATGCGGCGGGGGATGCGGGTGTCCCTGTGGACCGAGACGCTGAGCAGGATGCCGCAGCCGATCAGCAGGGTCAGCATCGCCGTCCCGCCGTAGGAAACCAGCGGCAGCGGGATGCCGACGACCGGGATCAGCCCCGTCACCATCGCGACGTTCACGAAGAGATAGAGGAAGAACGCGAAGGTCAGCCCGACCGCGACCAGCCGGCCGAACTGGTTGCGGGCGCTGAGCGCGATGACGAAGCCGTAGGCCAGCACCATGGCGTAGAGCGCCAGCAGCAGCATCGCACCGGCCATGCCCATCTCCTCCGCCAGCACGACGAAGATGAAGTCGGTATGCTTCTCGGGCAAGAACATGAGCTGGCTCTGCGTGCCCAGCCCGAAACCCTTGCCAAACATGCCGCCCGAGCCCAGCGCGATCTGCGATTGCAGGATGTTGTATCCCGCCCCCAGCGGATCGCTGCCGGGGTTAAGGAAGGTCAGCACCCGCTGCTTCTGGTAATCGTGCAGGAACTGCCAGCCGATCGGCAGCATGGCGAGCCCGGCCAGCGACACCACCACGAACTTCCACAGCCGGACGCCGGCGGCGAAGAACAGGGCGGCGCTGCCCAGCAGCAGCAGCATCGCCGTGCCGAGATTGGGCTGAAGCAGGACGAGCGCGACCGGCAACAGCACCATCAGGATCGGCGGGATCAGCACCACCGGACGATGGATCTCCTCCGTCGTGCGGGTGTGGAAATAGCGCGCCAGCGCCAGCACCAGGGCGATCTTCATCAGTTCCGACGGCTGGATGACGATGACGCCCAGATCGATCCAGCGCTGCGCGCCCATGCCGACCTGGCCCATGATCTCCACCGCGACCAGCATGACGAGGCCGACCGCGTAGCCGAGATAGGCGACCTTCAGCCAGAACCGGACATCGATCATCGCCAGGACCAGCATGACGCCCATGCCGGCGATGAAGCGGATGAGCTGCCGGGAGGCCCACGGCTCCCACGACAGCCCGCCCGCCGAATAGAGCAGGGCGACGCCGATCGCGCCGATCATCACGATCAGCATGACGAACCCCCAATTGAGCATCCGCAGCTTCTCAAGCAGCGAAAGACGGGGTTCGGACGGTTGCCAGTAGCCGGTTACCATGATCCCTGAGGCGGGTTCGCGCGTTACGGGTGGGAGGGGGCGGTCCAACACCCCTCACCCTCCCGCTTCGCGGGTCCCTCCCTCTCCCCTGAGGGGCGAGGGTAAGGGTGTTGGGTGAGGGGGCCATTTCGTCTTCCCCGTAACAAGCACCTTAACCCGGAGACTATCAAGAACAGGTTTACGGACGCATGGTCACACCGTCTCCCAACAGGATCGAACGAACCGGCGACGACACGCCGGCCGCCACGCTCTATGGCTATGTCTGGCGGATGAGCGGCGGCCATCAGGCGGGCCTGTCGCTCGTCGCGATCGTGGTGGCGGCGCTGAGCATGGCGCCGCTGGAACTTCAGCGCCGCATCGTCAACGACGCGATCGGCGGATCGGATGTCAGGCTGCTGGCGATCCTGGGCGTCCTCTATCTCGCCGTCATGCTGCTTGAGGCCGGGCTCAAATTCTTCCTGCACCTCTATCAGGGATGGGTCGGGGAAAGCGCCATCCGCTATACCCGCCTCCATCTCGCCCGGCTGAACGCCGAGCACAGGCGCGCCGAGGCGACGCCCGACGACAATGGCGGCGGCAGAGCGGTGTCGATCATCGGCGGAGAGGTCGAGAAGCTGGGCGGCTTCGTCGGCGAAAGCGTGTCCGAGCCGCTGGTGAGCGCCGGCACGCTGATCGCGATCCTGGGCTACATGCTGGTGATGGAGCCGCTGCTGGCGCTGATCAGCCTCTGTTTCCTGGCGCCCCAGGCGATCGCCGCGCCGCTGATCCAGCGGCTGGTGAACCGGCTGGTGGAGCGCCGGGTCGGCCTTCTTCGCGACATGGGTGAGCAGGTGGCGGCCGAAACCGGCCAAGAATCCGGTCAGCAATCCAGCGGCGGCGATTATGGACCGTCGCTGGAGAGCATCTATCGGAACCGGATAAAGATCTATTTCTGGAAGTTCGCCGGCAAGGGCGCCACCAATTTGATGAACAATCTGGCGTCCCTGAGCGCGCTCGTTGTCGGCGGCTATCTGGTCACCCGGGGCGAGACGACGCTGGGCGTCGTCGTCGCCTTCGTTTCGGGATTCGACCGGCTGGTCGACCCTTCGCGGCAGTTGCTGACCTTCTACCGGATCATGGAGCAGACCCGGGTCCAGCACCGCATGATCGCGCGCTGGATGTAGCTATGCCTGCCGGTCGGCGGCCTCCAGTTCGTCGATGAAGCCCTCGATCACGCTCAAGCCCCGGTCCCAGAAGGCGGGGTCGGTGGCGTCGAGGCCGAAGGGCGCCAGAAGCTCCTTGTGCCGCTTGACGCCGCCAGCGCGCAGCATGTCGAGATATTTCTCGGCGAACCCGGATTCGGCGTCCTGATAGACCGCATAGAGGGAGTTCACCAGGCAATCGCCGAAGGCGTAGGCATAGACATAGAAGGGCGAATGGATGAAGTGGGGGATATAGGCCCAGAACCCGCCATAGACATCGTCGAAGCGCAGCGCGGGGCCCAGGCTCTCTCCCTGGATATCCATCCAGATCTCCGCGATCCGCTCCGGCGACAGCTCGCCCTCCCGCCTTTCGGTATGGACCCGCCGCTCGAAATCGAAGAAGGCGGTCTGGCGGATGACGGTGTTCAGCATGTCCTCCACCTTGCCGGCCAGTAGCTGGCGGCGGCGCGCCGGGTCCGTCTCCGCGTCCAGGAGCGAGCGGAAGGTCAGCATCTCCCCGAAGACGCTGGCGGTTTCCGCGAGCGTCAGCGGCGTGTCGCTGAGCAGATGGCCCTGGTCGCCGGCCAGCACCTGATGGACGCCGTGCCCCAGCTCATGGGCCAGGGTCATCACGTCGCGCGTCTTGCCCAGATAGTTCAGCAGGATATAGGGGTGGGCGGACGGCACGGTCGGATGGGCGAAGGCCCCCGGCGCCTTGCCGGGGCGGGCCGGCGCGTCGATCCAGCCTTCCTCGAAGAAGCGCCGGCCGACATCGGCGAGATCGGGGGAGAAGCGGCCATAGGCGTCCAGCACGATCGACCGGGCGTCGTCCCAGCCGATGGTCTTGTCGGCCTCGTCCGGCAGCGGCGCGCCGCGATCCCAATAGTCCAGCCGGTCGCCGCCGAACCATTTCGCCTTCATCGCGTAATAGCGGTGGGACAGGCGCGGGTAGGATCGCCGCACGGCGTCGAGCAGCGCGTCGACCACCTCATCCTCGACATGGTTGGAGAGGTTGCGGGAGGACCAGGGCTCCGGGAACTCCCGCCAGCGATCCTCGATCTCCTTGTCCTTGGCCAGCGTGTTGGTGATGTGGGCGAAGAGGCGGATATTGTCGCCGAACACCCGGCCGATGGCTTCCGCCGCCTCCTTGCGCCTTGCGCCGTCGTGGTGGGAGAGGCTGTCCAAAGCTTCCGACGCCGTCATCTCCCTGCCGGCGACGGGGAAGCGCAGGGCCGCCACCGTCTCGTCGAACAGCCGCACCCAGGCCGCGCGTCCGGCGACCGACTTCTCATGCAGCAGCTTCTCCAGCTCGTCGGAAAGCTGATGGTCGCGGAAGGCGCGGGTGTCGCGGAGCCAGGGGGCGTAGCGCGCCAGTTCCGGGGCCGCCAGCTTGCGCTCCAGGTCCGCCTCGTCCAGCCGGTTGATCTCAAGCGAGAAGAAGATGAGGAAGCTGGAGATGTCCGTCGCCTTCTCCTGCATCGCCTGGAGGAAGCGGGCGTTCGCGCCATCCGACATGTCGCCGGCATAGATGAGGTAGGCGTAGCTCATCACCCGGCTGAGCGTTTCGTCGATCGCCTCGAATTCGGCGATCGCCCGACCCAGTGCCGCGCCGTCCAGTTCGGCGACCTTGCCCTGGAGCCGGTCATGGAAGGATTTCGCCGCTTCCTCCGCCTTCGCCAGATCATCCTTCAACGCCTCTGAGTCGCGGCCGGGATAGAGGTCGTCGACCCGCCATGTCGGCAGGTCGCCCAGATCCGGAGCATCGGCAGCGGAAGCGGCGGCGCTGTCGGCGGCGGTGAAGGTCATTCAGAATCTCCTCGTCATCGGTCAGAGCGACATATGGCGAGAAAACCGCCCGCCGCCAAGCCGAAGCCTCGTGAGGAGGCTGCCGTATGTTACAAATTACGAGACATGCTATTCCAGGATGGCGGGAGAGGACGTGACGATGGCGAACGAACTTCACCCTCTGCGCACCCGGATCGCCAACGCCCACCGTGTCATGAAGGACACCGCCGACGTGGTGGGCGGGTTCCTTGTCGAGGCATTTCATTTGCTGGCGCTGTTCACCATTGGCGCCACCACCGTCTGGTCGGCGGCAGTCGCCTTCATCGGCATGGTCGAACAAGGCCATGCGCGGCTCGAAGACATCCTTCTGCTGTTCATCTATCTTGAGATCGGCGCGATGGTCGGTATCTACTTCAAGACCACGCGCTTGCCGGTCCGATACCTGATCTATATCGCGATCACCGCGCTCGGCCGCGTCCTGATCGAAATCGTGGGCGCGGAGCACCGTACCGGCATGGATCTTCTTTACATAACCGGCGCGATCCTGATTCTCGCCATCGCGGTGCTGGTGCTGCGCTTCGCCTCCTATCGTTATCCCTCGGACAGGCGAGAGCCGGAACCAGACCCGAATCCATAGATAGTCACCGCTTCACCGGCGGCGAAGGACCGGGCGCGGTCCGCTCGCCATCGACGTCGTATGGATGCTGGATCAAGTCCAGCATGACATTGTTTTTTATTGGTCATTCCAGCGGAAGCTGGCAACTGTGTTGTCAGGCCCAGGCTTTACGGTCTCTGAGCATGGCGTTGAGGTGGGTGAGGAGCTTTCTGGCGACGGCGATGATGGCGACTTTCT
>NZ_JBDOQU010000011.1:0-136399 GCF_039839375.1 Inquilinus sp. CAU 1745 | reverse complement strand
CCGCTGATCCATCACACAGGTCTCTCTCCAGGGCATGGCCGCACCTCCTGCAACCACTCTGAGACCTGTCACCCATGTCGCCGGGCTAAACTGTCACCTATCTATCCGGGTTGGACCCCACCCCGACCCTCCCCCGCTTTGCAGGGGAGGGAGTCCAATAGCCCCCTCTCCTGCTTGCGGGAGAGGGGGTTGGGGGTGAGGGTAAGGGTAAGTCCGCTCCCATCGCCGAAAGACGTTGCCTCAATCGCCCCTTCCGCATAAAGATAGTGATCCGAAGGCGTCGGAGGCGCGGAATTGTCTCCCTCGTTCCGGATGACCAGGAGACGAACGACCCGTGGCTGCGCCGCGTAACAAGAGCCGGACCATCGCCCTCCGCCCGCTGGCGGACAAGGGTATTTCCGTGCTTGCGTCGCTTCTCCTGCTCGGTGGGCTGCTCCTTCGACTTAGCGGCCCCTGGACGCATTGATCCGCTCCCGCCCGTGATGGGAGCGCCGGCGTCCAGGGGGACCCTGAGACGAGCCCTGATGACAGGGCCTTGAACTTCCCAGACCGGATTTCGAGAGGATCATTCCATGACCGTGCAGACCGCCGCCGCCCCCACGGCCCGAACGACCGCCGCCTCTGCCGGCGACGACAAGAACCGCATCATCATCTTCGACACCACGCTGCGCGACGGCGAGCAATCGCCCGGCTGCTCCATGAATCTGGAGGAGAAGCTGAAGGTCGCCCGCATGCTGGACGAGATGGGCGTCGACGTGATCGAGGCTGGGTTCCCGATTGCGTCGAACGGCGATTTCGAGGCGGTGCGCGAGGTCGCGGCCATCGTCCGCAACGCCACCGTCGCCGGGCTCGCCCGCGCCACCCTGCGCGACATCGACCGCGCGGCCGAGGCGCTGAAGGGTGCCGCGCGCCCGCGCATCCACACCTTCCTCTCCACCTCGCCGCTGCACATGAAGTACAAGCTGCAGATGGAGCCGGAGGCTGTGTTGCAGGCCGTGGTCGACAGCGTCACTCACGCCCGCCAATACACCGACGATGTGGAATGGAGCCCGGAGGACGGGTCCCGGACGGAGCCTGATTTCCTCTGCCGCACGATCGAGGCGGCGATCAAGGCCGGCGCGACCACGATCAACATCCCCGACACCGTCGGCTACGCCACGCCGGAGGATTACGCCGCCATCTTCCGCATGGTGCTGGAGCGGGTGCCCGGTGCGGACGGGATCGTCCTCTCCGCCCACACCCATAACGATCTGGGGCTGGCGGTCGCCAACGCGCTGGCCGCCGTCCAGGCGGGCGCGCGGCAGGTGGAATGCACCATCAACGGCATCGGCGAACGCGCCGGCAACGCCTCGATGGAGGAGATCGTGATGGCGATCCGGACACGGCCGGACGCCTACCCGTACCACAACGACATCGTCACCCAGCACATCATGAAGGCCTCGCGCCTGCTGTCGAGCGTGACCGGCTTCCAGGTGCAGCCGAACAAGGCGATCGTCGGCGCCAACGCCTTCGCCCATGAAAGCGGCATCCATCAGGACGGGATGCTGAAGCATGCCGGCACCTATGAGATCATGACGCCGGAATCGATCGGGCTGACCAAGACCAACCTGGTCATGGGCAAGCATTCCGGCCGCAACGCCTTCCGCACCAAGCTGCGGGAACTGGGCTACGACGATATCGGCGACAACGCCTTCCAGGACGCCTTCCAGCGCTTCAAGGATCTGGCCGACCGGAAGAAGGAACTCTTCGACGAAGACATCGTCGCCCTGATCGACGATTCCGTGGCCCAGGAATATGACCGCATCCGCTTCGTCTCGCTGGGCGTTATGGCCGGGTCGATCGGCTCCCAGTCGGCGCAGATCGTGCTGGAGATCGACGGCGACACCCGCTGGGCGCAGACCGGCGGCTCCGGCCCCGTCGACGCCATCTTCAACGCCATCACCAAGCTCGTGCCCCATGAGGCGAAGCTGCAGCTCTACCAGGTCCATGCCGTCACCGGCGGCACCGACGCCCAGGCGGAGGTGAGCGTGCGACTGGAGGAGGGCGGCAAGACCGTCGTCGGCAACGGCGCGGACTACGACACGCTGGTCGCCTCCGCCCGCGCCTACATCCACGCCCTCAACAAGCTGCTGGTGAAGCGCGAGAAGACCGCCCCCGAAGCCCTCACGGCCTAACCAGAAGCACCCTTACCCCCCATGGCCCCCTCTCTTGCAGGGCAGGAGAGGGGGCTATGGAACTCCCTCCCCTGCGAAGCGGGGGAGGGCCGGGGTGGGGGCAGGAGTGGCCGTTACGGCACGGTAACCGGCCCGGGCTCCCTGATAGTGTCGGTAGTACTCCAGCACACATTCATGGGACGTGAGGCTGCCCGGCGGCGCGCCCCGGATATCCCTTACCCTCACATTGAAGATGACGCCGCAGGGCTGAGCCAGGGCCCGGACCACGCGGTCGGCGACCTGCATCTGGGCGCGCAGGGGATCGCCGGCCGAAAGATCGCCCTCGAACGCCTCGGACCAGAGGAATTGGCGGGATCTGGCGTCCACCAGCGCGACCGTCACCCGCATGCGCTCGGGCGTCGCGCTCAACCCTCCGGAGACGATGTAATCGACATCCAGATCCCGGACGAGCGCGACGAGATCCTCCCGCGCGCCATGGCGGAGGCTTGTCTCGGGCGCCAGGATGAACATCTCCTCGAACCGTGTCAGGCCGGCCACGATGTCGCGGGTCACTCCGGAGGCGAGGCCCGCATGATCCGTCGTCGCGCTGTCCGCCTCGAACGGCGCGATGAATATTCTCGGCCCGCGCTCCACGGGGGTCTGGCGTTCAACGTTCTCTCCGAAGGGCCGGAACCCGCCGGCCCAGGATGCGCCGAGCGTCAACAGAACCAGGAGGACCGGGGCGACTGCCATCCATGGGCGAATGCGCCGTCCGCCGTGACGGGTTCGTTCCGCTTGCGCCGGTACGACCGGCGCGTCGGGCATGCAGGCAAAGTTCGGGACGTATGATCCCTTGGGCACGGTGATCCGGATCGGATCGCTTTGCCCCGCCGTCAGATAATAATGGGCCAGCGCGCGCCGCAGCCGGCCGGCCTCGATCCGGATGATCGGATCGGTCTGCGGGTCGAAACCGGAATCCCGCTCGAACACCGCCGTGGCGATGCCATAGGCCTTGATGCGGTCCGCCCTGCCGTCAAGCGTCTCGGTCACGATGTACCGAAGGAAGCGACGGTTCCGCTCGGACGCGTCGAATTCCCCACTCGACACGATGCGGTTCAACTGCTCGAGGACCGCCGCCGCTGCCGGACGCTCCTGCTGGGTCATCGCGGAACACCTCGCCCGCCGCTGATGGAGGGGCTCGCTGAACCGTGCGAGTCTTGAGTCGCTTTTGCCGGAATCTCCAGATCAGGCAAATCCGGCGCCTGATGCTCCATTATGCGCCAGGACCGTTTCCAAAGCCATCGGATCGATGGGCGTCTATCGGTGGAGTAGCCGTAGTTTACGGTAAACCACTTTCCCCCCGGCGCGCGCGTTTGAAATCCTGTCTGATGGCGGCGGCCAACGCCGCTGGACCGATACGCATACGCCTTCCGCAATCAGGGGCAATTGAATCATGCCTGACGCGGTGCGCCGTGCCATCGAGCGCTTTCCCGAAAGCGCCGAAGCCATCGCCAACCTCGCCGGCGAAAGCGAAGCCTTCCGGTCGATCTGCGAGGATTACGATCTTGGATTGGCAACCCTCCGTCGGTTTGAGTCCCAGCTCGGCGACAACCGGCAACGGATCGCCGAATACCGCACGCTCCTGCTCGAGTTGGAGCGGGAGATTGAACGGGCCCTGGCGACGGCCGGACGCCCGATCGATCCGTAGTTTACGGTAAATAGCTTCCGCCGCCGCCAATCGAGGACGAACCTTGCGACCTCAAACATGCGTTGGGCCAGGGCGCTATGGACACCCATTCCGAACAGCGTATTGCGGTGGAGGAGGGCGAGGCCGCCGCGCCCCCAAAGGAACCACCGAAGGATCGGGATCTCGCCGGGCTGAGGCGCATCACCTTGATCGCGCTCGCATTCGCGGTCCTCGTATTCGCCTACTACGTGGTGGCGGACAGGACGACGCCGTTTACGGCCGATGCGCGCGTGCAGGCCTTCGTGATCCGCATGGCGCCTGAGGTCGCGGGCCAGGTGCTGAACGTGGAGGTGGTCGACAATTCGCGCGTGGCTCTGGGAGACACGCTCTTCCAATTGGACCCGACGCCGTTCGAGATCGCGGTCGATCAGGCGCAGGCGAAGCTTGCCCAGGTGGGACAGAGCATCGGCGCCTCCACGGCCGCCGTGGACACGGCGCAGGCCATGCTCGACGAGGCGCGCGCGGCGGAGGCGAACGTGCAGGCTCAGACCGCGCGAACGTTCGAGCTTGTCCAGAGGGGCGTCTATGCGCGAGCGCGCGAGGACGAGGCCAATGCCGAACTGGATGCGGCTCGCGCGTCCGTGGCCGGCGCCGAGGCGGACCTGATCCGCGCGCGTGAGGAGCTTGGACCGGAGGGCGAGGATAACCCGCAGGTGCAGGAGGCGCTCGCCAATCTCGAAAAGGCGCGCTTCGACCTGTCGAAGACAATCGTGACGGCGCCGTCGGACGGGATCGTGACCAACCTGCAGCTTGCCGGCGGCCAGGTCGTGACGGCCGGCCAGCCGGCGATGACCTTCATCAGCGTGGAGTCCGTATGGCTGCTGGCGCCGATGCGCGAGAACAGCCTCGGCGTCCTGGCGCCCGGACAGCGGGCGGAGGTGGTGCTGGACACGCTGCCCGGGCGCGTGTTCGGGGCGACGGTGTCGAGCATCGGCTGGGGCGTGGCCTCGGGCTCAGTGGACCCGGCGACGGGGTTGCCGGAGGTCGCGATGCAGACCGGTTGGCTGACGGATCCCGAGCGCTTCCCGGTGCAACTCGCCTTCGACCCCCGGGACCTGCCGCGCGGCGCCCGCTACGGGTCGAAGGCCGCGGTGATCGTCTATGCCGGCGACAATGCGGTGATGAACGCTGCCGCCTGGTTGCGGATCCGGCTGATCTCGATGCTCACCTATGTCTCGTGACATGACGATGCTGGCGCGCCGCGATCAGGGGCTGAGGCTGGCCTTTGCGGTGGCGTTGGGGTTGGTGTTCGAGATCCTGCGCGGGGCGCTCGTGCCGCCGCTTGCCGCAGTGATCGCGCTGCAGCTTCTCACGCTGCCGGGATCGCGGCCCACTGCGAAGAAGGCCATCGGGTTCTTCGTGGTCGTCGCGGGCGCGACTTTGTTTGCCTATGGCGTATCGGCGCTGACGGCGGACAGCCCCTGGCTTTACGCCGTGGGGGTCGGGTTGATCTACCTTTGGGGGTTCGCTCTCGCCGCGCAGCCGAAGACGGCGGCAGCCGGTGCGATGATCCTCACGATGGGCATCGTGGTGACGACGCTGGCGGCGGTTTCCACGACTCTCGCCGCGATCCTCGTCGCGGAACTGCTGATATCGGTATCGGTCGGCATCGCCCTCATGTTCCTCGCCCACGCCGCCTTCCCGCGACAGCCACCGGCCACGAAACCAACGGCGGTTATGGAAGCGGGGCCGGTCGGCGGGATCGGCCGGCGGGCGATCGCCGCGACGGCCGTCATCCTGCCGCTTCACCTGTCGCTCACGGCGGACGGATTTGCGGCGATGGTGGTGGTGCTCACCGTCGCGACGATGCTGCGACAGCAGCGGATCGCGCAATCCACCGCCTACGCCGTGAGCTTTGCCGCCGGCAACCTGATGGGCGGCCTTCTGGCCGCGGTGGCGGTCACAATGGTGGATCTGCACGACAATGTTGCGGTGCTCGCCGCCGTCACCGCCGCCTTCGCGCTTTTCATCGCATGGCAGTTGGATAGGGGGCCTGCGCTTGCCCATGTGCTGCTGCCCGGATTTGTGGCGTTCGCCCTCCTGTTCGGGCTGGCCTTCTCGCCGGCGGCGTTGTCGGCGGATGTGGACGTTCTGAAGCGGCTCGCCCAGATCGTCGCCGCCGGGCTCTACGCGCTGGCCGCGATCAGCCTTTTCCTGCCGTTTGCGCGCATTGCGCCATCACCCGCGAGCCTTCGTCCATCATGACGACGGCCGTGCAGACCTTGAGGTGGGGGATCACATGGATTTCTCGGTCATCGATCTCGAACTCACCGCCCGGCTCCTCCTGGTGCTTCTGATCGGCATGGGGCCGAAAATCGCGCTGGTGCCGTTCCTGGAGAAGACGAAGACATTCGCGCCGGAGCAGCAGCGGGCCATAGGCCGGCGCATGGTGATAACGGCTGTGGTGGCCGCCATCGTGGTGTTTTTCACCGGCGAACTGCTGCTCAAGCTGTTGCACATCACACCGGGCGCCGTGGCGGTGGCCGGCGGCATCATTCTGACGCTGCTTGCGGTGAAGATGGCGCTGGGATCCGGCGACGAGATCGTCGAACATGTCGCGCCGCCAGCAAATCCCGACAAGATCGCGGTCTATCCGCTGGCGATCCCCTACCTGTTCAATCCGGTCGGTATCACGATCCTGATCATCGCGTCCCAGAGCGCCGTCTCCATCGCCGCGATGGCCCTCGTGCTGGGCCTGGTGCTCCTGGTGGGCGCGCTCGATTACCTCATCTTCAGCAACATCGACAGGATCGCCAAGCGGATCAATCCAACATCGCTGGTCGTCTCGGAGATCGTCTTCGGCGTTCTCCTGACGGCGGTGGCGGTGCAGCTCTCGGTCTTCGGCCTTGGGCTCCTCGGTATTCTGGAGCCGCCTGCCGCGCCGCACTAGAAAGGGGGCAATTCTCCCTCCGTTGCCTCCGCCGGAAACACTCCGCTTCCCGTCCGTCGCGACATCTGGCAAAAATCCGGTCGGATCGAGACTTTCCTTGAGCCCAAAGCAACTCCGTATTAACCATCCGGCGGCAGGATGCCGTCTCTCGCCGATTCTTGAGCGCGCCTTTTCACAACCGAAGAAACGATCTCCTCGATGTTCGCCAATCTCCTGGGCTTCCTCTCGGCCGACATGGCCATCGATCTCGGCACCGCCAACACGCTCGTCTATGTGAAGGGCAGGGGGATCGTCCTCAACGAACCGTCGGTCGTCGCCATCGCCACGATGCGCGGCAAGAAGCAGGTCCTGGCCGTCGGCGACGAAGCCAAGCAGATGCTGGGCCGGACACCCGGCAACATCCAGGCCATCCGCCCGCTGCGCGACGGCGTCATCGCTGATTTCGAGGTGGCGGAGGAGATGATCAAGCATTTCATCCGCAAGGTTCACAACCGCCGGTCCTTCGCCAGCCCGCAGGTCATCATCTGCGTGCCGTCCGGATCGACGGCGGTGGAGCGGCGGGCCATCCAGGAATCGGCGGAATCGGCCGGCGCCCGGCGGGTCTTCCTGATCGAGGAGCCGATGGCCGCGGCGATCGGCGCCGGTCTTCCGGTGACCGAGCCCACCGGCTCCATGGTCGTCGATATCGGCGGCGGCACGACGGAGGTCGCGGTGCTGTCGCTGGGCGGCATCGTCTACTCGCGTTCCGTCCGCGTCGGCGGCGACAAGATGGATGAGGCGATTATCGCCTATATCCGCCGCAACCATAACCTCCTGGTCGGCGAGGGATCGGCGGAACGGATCAAGAAGGAGATCGGGTCCGCCTGCCCGCCGGAGGATGGCGAGGGACGCATCCTGGAGATCAAGGGCCGCGACCTGATGAACGGCGTGCCCAAGGAACTGGTCATCTCCGAACGCCAGATCGCCGAGAGCCTGGCGGAGCCGGTCTCCCAGATCGTCGAGGCCGTCAAGGTGGCGCTGGAGCATACCGCGCCGGAACTGGCCGCCGACATCGTCGACAAGGGCATCGTGCTGACCGGCGGCGGCGCGCTGCTGGGTAATCTCGATTTCGTGCTGCGCCATTCCACCGGCTTGCCGGTGTCGATCGGCGACGACCCTCTCTCCTGCGTCGCGCTGGGCACCGGTCGCGCGCTGGAAGAGATGAAGACCCTCAAGAATGTATTAATCAACATGTATTAGACTACCTGATATGGTAGTTGACGGTGTCAACAGGCGGACGACGGGGACCGGATCGGTTCTCCGCCATCCGGATTGACCACCGCCGGAAGCGGGAAGGATTTTTGGGGTGAGGCAACGAACCCGATCGATGGTTCGTATCGTGGCGCTGAGGGCGATCGCCCAGCGCTTCTCCTTTGCTTTGCTCCTGGTCGTGGCGATCGCGCTGATGATGCTGGGCCGGCTGAACGCGGATTTGGTCCATGGCGTCCGCGCCCAGGCGATGGACGCGATCACGCCGGTCATGGCCGCCATGGCCCGCCCCGCCTCGACGGTGGCGGACGTCATCGACCAGTTCCAGCATCTCAACGACCTGCGGGAAGAGAATGCCCGTCTGCGGGCGGAGAACGCGGCCCTGCTGCAATACCAGCGCGTGGCCTATCGGCTGGAGGCGGAAAATCTCAGCCTCCGCACGCTGATGAACTATCAGCCGACGACCGCCTATTCCTACATCACCGCCCGGATCATCGGCGACAATAGCGGCGCCTTCGTGCGCAGCCTGACCATCGGGCTTGGCACGGACCATGGCGTCCGGGACGGGCAGGCCGTGATGGGCGGGGCCGGGCTGGTCGGCCGGATCGTCCAGGCGGGCGACAAGTCGGCGCGGGTGCTTCTGCTCAGCGACCTCAACGCCCATATCCCGGTGATGCTTCGGGATTCCCGGCACCGCGCCATCCTGGGCGGCGACAATACCGACCGGCCGCGCCTGATGTACCTGCCGCGCGGCGCCTCGGTGGAGATCGGCGACCCCATCGTCACCTCCGGCCATGGCGGCATGTTCCCGGCGGGCCTGCCCGTCGGCGTCGTCGCCTCGATCGAGGATGGGATGGTCAGGGTCCAGCCCTATGAGGATTTCTCGCGGATAGAATATGTCCGCATCATCGATTTCCATGACGCCGACGAAGGCGTCGCCATGCGGGTGGCGCCCGGCTACGCCGAGTGACGCCCGGGAGATCGTGAAGTGATCGACGTCATCTGGCATAAGACGGACGAGGCGATCCGCCACGCGATTCCGGCCGTCACCACCATCATGCTGGTGTTCCTGGCCGTCACGCCGTTGCGCCTGCCTTCCTATGGCGCGCTGGCGCCGGTGCTGCCGCTGGTGGCGATCTATTACTGGGCGATCCACCGGCCGGACCTGATGCCCTTCACGCTGGTCTTCGCGGTGGGGCTGCTGCAGGACCTCGTCATCGGCGCGCCGCTGGGGCTCCACGCGCTGGTCTTCCTCATCATCCACTGGACGATCGTAGCCCAGCGTCGCTTCCTCGTCGGCCGCTCCTTCTTCGTTCTGTGGTGGGGCTTCGCGATGATCGCCGGCGTCGCCGCGGCGCTGGAATGGGCGACCTTCAGCGTCTATCACGCGACCTTCATGCCGATGGAGACGGCGGCTCTGCGCGCGCTGCTCACCATCGCCCTCTTTCCCGCGATCGCCTGGGTGTTCATCCAGGTCCATCGTCTTGTCCTGAGGTCCGCCTGATGGCTCTCGGAGATCGCGACAGCGACCGCTTCCGCAGCCTCACCCGCCGCACGCTGGTGCTGGGGGGCGTCCAGCTCGGCCTCATGGGCCTGCTCGGCGCGCGCATCTACTACCTCCAGGTGACGGAGAGCGAGCGCTTCCAGATGCTGGCGGAGGAGAACCGCGTCAGCACGCGCCTGCTGCCGCCGTCCCGGGGGGAGATCCGCGACCGTTTCGGTATTCCGCTCGCCGTCAACAACCAGAACTTCCAGGTGATCCTGGTGGCCGAGCAGGCCGGCGACGTAGCGGCGACGCTGGACAAGCTGGAGCGGATCGTGCCGCTGGACGCCGCCGACCGTGAGCGCGTCCTCCGCGACGTGGAGCGCCGGCGGGCTTTCATGCCGGTGCTGGTGCGCGAGAACCTGACCTGGGATCAGGTCGCGACCATAGAGGTCAACGCCCCGGAACTGCCCGGCCTGTCGATCGAGGTGGGGGAGCAGCGCTACTACCCCTATGACGAGGCGACGGGCCACGTCGTCGGCTATGTCGGCGCGGTGTCGGAGGATGAGCTGACGGGCGACCCCGTTCTGTCGATCCCCGGCTTCCGCATCGGCAAGGGCGGGATCGAACGCCAGCACGAGGAACATCTGCGCGGGGAGGCAGGGACCAAGCAGGTGGAGGTCAACGCCGTTGGCCGCGTCATCCGGGAACTCAGCCGGAACGAGGGCCAGCCCGGCCTGCCGGTGGAGCTGACGCTCGACATCGGCCTCCAGCAGATGGTCCAGCAGCGCCTCGCCGTGCAGCACAGCGCGTCGGCGGTGGTGATGGACGTGCATACCGGCGATGTCTACGCCATGGCGTCCAGCCCCGGCTACGATCCCAACCTGTTTCCGTCGGGCATCAGCTCCCACGCCTGGAACGGCCTGCTGAACGACCCCTACGCACCGCTGACCAACAAGACCATCGCCGGCCAGTACGCGCCCGGCTCGACCTTCAAGATGATGGTCGGGCTGGCGGCGCTGGAGGCCGGTGTCATCACCCCGGAATACACCGCCTATTGTCCCGGACACATGGATCTGGGCAACCATCGCTTCCATTGCTGGCGGCGCGGCGGCCATGGCCGGGTCAGCATTCTCGATGCGCTGGAGCAATCCTGCGATGTCTATTTCTACGACATCTCCCGCAAGGTCGGGATCGACCGGATCGCCGCCATGGCCAGGCGGTTCGGGCTGGGCGATACGGTGGGCATCGACCTGCCGGGCGAACAGCCGGGGCTGATGCCGACCCAGGACTGGAAGATGGGCGCGATCGGCGAGCGGTGGCAGCAGGGCGAGACGCTGATCGCCTCGATCGGCCAGGGCTTCGTGCTGTCGACGCCACTCCAGCTCGCGACCATGACCGCGAGGATCGCCAATGGCGGCCGGGCGGTGACGCCGCACCTCACCTACCGTATCGGGACGGCGGAGGATTCGCGCTACACCGCCCCGCCGGCGCCGGAGATCGGGGTCTCCCCCCAGGCGCTCGATCTCATGGTCGAAGGCATGATCGCCGTCACCTCTGGCCGGCGCGGCACCGGGCGTTCCGTCCAGATCGACATGCCGGGGTTCGAGATCGCGGGGAAGAGCGGGACCAGCCAGGTGCGCCGGATCACGGCGGCCGAACGCGCCGCGGGGGTCATCTCCAACGAAGACCTGCCCTGGACGCGCCGCGACCACGCGCTGTTCGTCGCCTTCGGGCCGATCCAGGCGCCGCGCTACGCCTGTTCGGTCGTGGTCGAACATGGCGGCGGCGGCTCCTCGGTCGCCGGGCCGATCGCCCACGACATCCTTCTGGAGACCCAGCAGCGCAACCCCGCCCGCCAGGCCATCTCCCGCCTGGCGACGCCGGACGCAGGGAACGGCGGCTGAGGTAAAAAGGCTCTTGCAGCCCCCGCCACCCTTTGCTAGAACCCGGCCTCCCGACGCTGAACGGCGGGTGAGGGCGTATAGCTCAGTTGGCAGAGCAGCTGACTCTTAATCAGCGGGTCCAAGGTTCGAGCCCTTGTGCGCCCACCAAGCCGTTCCCTTTCAGCGCGTCGACGCCCCATCCATCACGAC
The DNA here is from genome assembly GCF_039839375.1 of Inquilinus sp. CAU 1745. Classification (NCBI taxonomy): domain Bacteria; kingdom Pseudomonadati; phylum Pseudomonadota; class Alphaproteobacteria; order Rhodospirillales; family Rhodospirillaceae; genus Inquilinus; species Inquilinus sp. CAU 1745. The sequence goes on along the minus strand of NZ_JBDOQU010000011.1, from coordinate 124,782 downwards.
CATTTCACCTCATCCTGAGCCCGTCGAAGGATGCGTGCCCACATGGTTCGACAGGCTCACCATGAGGATGCGGGTGATTCTTCCTCCGCCCTCGCCTTCGACACAAAATCAATTTCCCCTCGTTCGGCAGGACGTTCTCCGCCCACCCCAATAATCGCGGAATCCGCTGTTCCGGCCGCTTGATCCGGTGGGGGGCTGTCTCTATGGTGCGGCGCACAGTTCGCCGTCCGCCACAACGAAGCGATCCATGGCCCCGGTCAGCGCCCCGCCGCGATCCTTTCAGGAAATCATCCTCCGTCTTCAGAATTTCTGGGCCGCGCAGGGCTGCGTGATCCTTCAGCCCTACGACATGGAGGTCGGGGCCGGCACCTTCCATCCGGCGACCACCCTGCGGGCGCTGGGGCCGGAGAAGGTCTGGAACTGCGCTTACGTGCAGCCTTCGCGTCGGCCGACCGACGGGCGCTATGGCGAGAACCCGAACCGCCTCCAGCATTATTACCAGTTCCAGGTTCTGCTGAAGCCGTCGCCCGCCGACAGCCAGCAGCTCTATCTGGAAAGCCTCTACGCGCTGGGCATCGATCCTCGTCTGCACGACATCCGGTTCGTCGAGGATGACTGGGAAAGCCCGACGCTGGGCGCCTGGGGGCTGGGCTGGGAGGTCTGGTGCGACGGCATGGAGGTGACGCAGTTCACCTATTTCCAGCAGGTCGGCGGCATCGAATGCGATCCCGTGCCGGTCGAACTGACCTACGGGCTGGAACGGCTGGCCATGTACATATTGGGCAAGGACAATGTGTACGACATGCCGTTCAACGATCCGGACTCGCCCGGGGCGAAGCTCTATGGCGACGTCTTCCTCCGCGCCGAGCGCGAATTCTCCGCCTTCAACTTCGAACATGCGGATACCGAAGCGCTGCTCCGGCATTTCAGGGACGCGGAGGCGGAGTGCGAGGCGCTGATCGGGAAGCGGCTGGCGCTGCCGGCCTACGACCAGGCCATCAAGGCCAGCCACGTCTTCAACCTGCTCGACGCGCGCGGCGTCATCAGCGTCGTGGAACGCGCCTCCTATATCGGCCGCGTCCGCACGCTGGCGCGGCAATGCTGCCAGATGTGGCTCGACGCCGCGTGATCCCCGCCATCCTCCTCATTCCGTCGTCCTGAAGCGCCCCCATGGCCGAATTCCTCCTCGAACTCTTCTCCGAAGAAATCCCGGCGCGCATGCAGGCGCGTGCGGCGGAGGATCTGAAGCGGCTGTTCGGCGCGGCGCTGGACGGGGCGGGGCTGACGGCGGACCGGCTGGAAAGCTTCGTGACCCCGCGCCGGCTCGTCCTGGTCGCCGACGGGCTGCCGACCGCGCAGCCCGACGTGACGGAGGAGCGGAAGGGCCCCAAGGCCGACGCGCCGCAGCAGGCGATCGATGGCTTCCTGAAGGCGACCGGCCTGACGCTCGACCAGTGCGAGCGGCGGGAGACGCCGAAGGGCCCCGTCTGGTACGCGGTTTCGCAGAAGCAGGGCGAAGCTACAGAGACGCTTCTTCCGAGAATCGCGTATGAACTGATTTGTAATCTGTCATGGCCGAAATCCATGCGCTGGAACGAGAACAGGTTTCGCTGGGTTCGGCCTCTTCATCGCATTCTGGCGATATATGAAGGCAAGCCAGTTAATGGCCTCGTTCGTCTCGGAAGATCGGACCAAGAGACTGCGACTATTGGCTTTGCTTCTCATACGTCCATGGTTCCTACCATCGAGGATCAAGACTACGAAGTTAACTATCTAGAATACGGAAACATTACATCCGGCCATCGCTTCCTTGCCCCCGATCCGGTCGAAGTTACATCCTTCGCGGATTACCGGGAGAAGCTGCGGAACGCCTATGTCGTCCTGGACCGGGAGGAGCGGAAGGCGCTGATCCTGGATCAGGCGACCAACCTCGCCGCCGCCGAGAAGCTGGCGCTGAAGGACGATCCGGGGTTGCTGGAGGAGGTGACGGGGCTGGTCGAATATCCCGTCGCCCTCATCGGCCGCATCGACGACGCCTTCATGGAACTGCCGGCGGAGGTGCTGACCACCTCCATGCGCTCCCACCAGAAATATTTCGCCTGCCAGCACCCCGATGGCAGCCTCGCCCCGCGCTTCGTCGTCGTCGCGAACATGGTGACGGAGGATGTCGGCGCGACAGTCGTCGCGGGCAATGAGAAGGTGCTGCGCGCCCGCCTCAGCGACGCCCGCTTCTTCTGGGACCAGGACCGCAAGATTCCGCTGGGCGACAGGGTGAAGGCGCTGGCCGCCGTGACCTTCCATGAGAAGCTGGGCTCCATGGAGGATAAGGTCGCCCGCATGGAGGCGCTGGCCGGCGATCTCGCCGCGGCCATCCCCGGCTGCGACGCCGACCAGGCCCGCCGCGCGGCCCGTCTGGCGAAGGCTGACCTCACGACCGGCATGGTCGGGGAGTTCCCGGAACTCCAGGGGCTGATGGGCGGCTATTACGCGACGGGGCAGGGGGAGCCGCCGGCGGTGGCCGAAGCCGTCGCCCAGCATTACAGCCCGCTCGGCCCCAACGATCGCTGCCCGACCGCGCCGGTCGCCATCGCCGTGGCGCTGGCCGACAAGATCGACACGCTCGCCGGCTTCTTCGCCATCGACGAGAAGCCGACCGGCAGCCGCGACCCCTATGCCCTCCGCCGCGCCGCGCTCGGGATCATCCGGCTGATCGTGGAGAACGGCGTGCGGCTTTCGCTGGGGGACGCGCTGAAGAAGGCCCTCCGGCCTTACCCCGCGTCGAATTCCGGTGACGCGGTCGCGGACGATCTCCTCGCCTTCTTCGCTGACCGGCTGAAGGTCGCGCTGCGGGATCGCGGCGTGCGGCACGATCTCATCGACGCCGTGTTCGCGCTGGGCGGGGAGGACGATCTGGTCCGCCTGCTGGCGCGGGTGGAGGCGCTGGGCGCGTTCCTGGGCACCGACGACGGCGCGAACCTGCTGGTCGCCTACCGTCGCGCCGCCAACATCTTCCGGATCGAATCGAAGAAGGACGGGCGGCAGGATTACGGCGCCGTCAATCCCGCGCTGCTCGGTGAGGCCGAGGAGAAGTCGCTGCACGCCGCGCTGGCGAAGGCCCATGCCGCGCTGGAGCCGCTGCTTGCGGCGGAGGATTTCGTCGGTGCGATGGCGGCGCTGGCCGCCCTGCGGACGCCCGTCGACAGCTTCTTCGACAAGGTCACGGTGAACGCCGACGATCCGGCCCTGCGCGTCAACCGGCTGGCGCTGCTGGCGGATATTACTGGAACCATGAACCGGGTTGCGGATTTCTCAAGGGTCGAGGGCTGAGGCCCGGGCTGAACTGGCGGCTGAAATTGCCGAAGGACGGCCATCTGTTGACCATGTTTGCCACGCTCCTTGGCGCGCGAACGGGCGACAGGATTCGAGATTTTTTGATGGAAAGGCGTCTGGGAGGGCGTCCGACCGATTGACCCGCCGTTTTCCGGACAGTCCGGCCGACGGCGATGCTGGGGAGAGCATCGATGACCATGACGATGAACAAGTGGGTCTACGCTTTCGGCGGCGGCGAGGCCGACGGTCGCGCCGACATGAAGAACCTGCTGGGCGGCAAGGGCGCCAACCTTGCGGAGATGAGCCGCCTGGGCCTGCCGGTGCCTCCGGGCTTCACCATCACGACCGACGTCTGCACCTATTTCTACGATCACGGGAAGCAGTACCCGCCGGAACTCTCCGGCCATGTCCGCGCCGCGCTGGACGCGGTGGAGAAGCTGACCGGCATGAGGTTCGGCGATCCTTCCGATCCGCTGCTGGTCTCCGTGCGCTCCGGCGCGCGGGCCTCCATGCCGGGAATGATGGACACCGTCCTCAATCTCGGCCTTAACGATGAGACGGTGGAGGGGCTGGCGCGGAAGACCGGCGACGCCCGCTTCGCCTATGACAGCTACCGCCGCTTCATCCAGATGTATGGCGACGTGGTGCTGGGCGTGGAGCATTACCGGTTCGAGGATGTGCTGGACAATGTGAAGCGCGACCGCGACTTCACGCTCGACACCCAGCTCACCGCCGACGATTGGCGGGAGGTCATAACCGGCTACAAGGACGTGGTGAAGGAGGAGCTGGGCCAGCCCTTCCCGCAGGATCCGGAAGCCCAGCTCTGGGGCGCGATCGGGGCTGTCTTCGGCTCCTGGATGAACCAGCGCGCCAACACCTATCGCCGCCTGCACGACATCCCGGCCTCCTGGGGCACGGCGGTCAACGTCCAGGCGATGGTGTTCGGCAATATGGGCGACGATTGCGCCACCGGCGTCGCGTTCACCCGCAACCCGTCCACCGGCGCCAATGCCTTCTATGGCGAATTCCTGGTCAACGCCCAGGGCGAGGACGTGGTGGCCGGCATCCGCACGCCGCAGCCGCTGACCGTGGCGGAGCGGGAGGAGGGTGGATCGGACCTTCCCTGCATGGAAGAGACGATGCCCGAGACCTATGCCGAGCTGGCCGCGATCCGCGACCGGCTGGAGCGGCATTACACGGACATGCAGGACATTGAGTTCACGGTCCAGCAGGGCCGACTCTACATCCTGCAGACGCGCAACGGCAAGCGCACCGCCGCCGCGGCGCTGAAGATCGCGGTCGACATGGCGGGCGAGGGGCTGATCGACGAAACCGAAGCAGTCCGCCGCATCGACCCGGCCTCCCTTGACCAACTCCTCCACCCGACGCTGGACCCCAAGGCCGAGCGGCAGGTTATCGCCCGCGGCCTGCCGGCCTCGCCGGGCGCGGCCTCCGGCAAGGTGGTGATGACCGCCGACGAGGCGGAGAAGCTGGCCCAGATGGGCGAACGGGTGGTCCTCGTCCGGGAGGAGACCAGTCCGGAGGACATCCACGGCATGCACGCCGCCGCCGGCATCCTGACAACGCGGGGCGGCATGACCAGCCACGCCGCCGTCGTCGCGCGCGGCATGGGCCGGCCTTGCGTCTCCGGCGCGGGCGAGTTGCGGATCGACCACAAGAACCGCACCGCGACGGTCAAGAACGTCGTGGTCAAGGCCGGCGACATCATCACGCTGGACGGCTCCACCGGTGAGGTGATGCTGGGCCGCGTGCCGACCATCCAGCCGGAGCTTTCCGGCGACTTCGCCACCCTGATGGAATGGGCCGACCGCATCCGCCGGATGGGCGTCCGCGCCAACGCCGAAACGCCGGCCGATGCGCGCACCGCGATCAAGTTCGGCGCGGAGGGCGTGGGCCTTTGCCGGACGGAGCACATGTTCTTCGAAGCCGACCGCATCGTCGCGGTGCGCCGCATGATCGTGGCCGAGACGGAGGAAGAACGGCGGAAGGCGCTGGACGAGCTGCTGCCGATGCAGCGGCGCGATTTCGTGGAGCTTTTCACCATCATGCGCGGCCTGCCGGTGACGGTCCGGCTGCTCGACCCGCCGCTACACGAATTCCTGCCCCGGTCGGAGGCCGATTTCGCCGATGTGGCGAAGGCTTCGGGCGTCGACGTGCTGAAGATCCAGCATCGCGCCTCTCAGCTTCACGAATCCAACCCGATGCTGGGCCATCGCGGCTGCCGGCTGGGCATTGCCTATCCGGAAATCTCCGAGATGCAGGCCCGGGCCATCTTCGAGGCCGTGGTGGAGGTCGCCAGCCAGTCGGGCGACACCGTCTCGCCTGAGATCATGATCCCGCTCGCCTTCTCAAAGGCGGAGCTGGACATCCTGAAGGCGGTCATTGTCCGGGTGGCGGGCGAGGTGGAGAAGGCTAGCGGAACCAGCCTGGACTACCTCGTCGGCACAATGGTCGAACTGCCGCGCGCCTGCCTGCTGGCGGACGAACTGGCGGAGACGGCGGAGTTCTTCTCCTTCGGCACCAACGACCTGACCCAGACGACCTACGGCATCAGCCGCGACGACGCCAGCTCGTTCCTGCCGGCCTATCAGGGCCAGGGCATCGTGGAACAGGACCCGTTCATCACGCTCGACTCCGTCGGCGTCGGCGAACTGATCCGGATCGGCTGCGAGCGGGGCCGCAAGACGCGGCCGGACATCAAGCTCGGCATCTGCGGCGAACATGGCGGCGACCCCGCCTCGATCCGCTTCTGCGAAAGTGTCGGGCTGGACTATGTAAGCTGCTCCCCCTACCGCGTCCCCATCGCCCGTCTGGCTGCGGCCCAGGCGGCCTTGGCGGCGAAGTAGGCGAGGGAAATCCACGGGCCATCGCGGCTTCATCGGCGGAGAAGACCGGGCGCGGCCCCTGCCGGTGTCGACGCTCCATGGATGCTGGATCAAGTCCAGCATGACGTTGTTTTTGTTGGTTATTCCGGACTTGATCCGGAATCCATACGCCCTTGATGCAAGCAGCCTCGGCGAACGACAAGGATCACGCTGAGCCCTCTCCCCGCCGGGGAGAGGGTTGGGTGAGAGGCCCTTTATCCCATCGGCACCGGCGTTGCCCGCGTGACGTCGGCCATCGGGTGGCGTTCGGCGCGCTCTACGGCCATGCCTTGATCGTCGAACAGATGGCAGGTGGCGGAAGGGACGCCGATGGAGATCTGGTCGCCGACCTTGATGCGGCTGTCGCCTGCGGTCTCCACGACCACCGTGCCGCCATCCTCCACCCGGACATAGAGGTAGGTGCCGCCACCCAGCCGCTCCACCACGAAGACCTTGCCGGGGACCTGCCCGTCGGCCGAATCCCCGACCGTCAGATGCTCCGGCCGCACGCCGAGCGTCACCTTCGCGCCCTGCCGGACCAGGCCCTGCTGGACCAGCACGTCTACCGACGATCCGCCCGGCAGCGTCACTGCCGCCCGGTCGCCCTCGACGCCGGTCACGCTCGTCTCGATGAAATTCATCTTCGGGCTGCCGATGAAGCCGGCGACGAACAAATTGCGGGGGTGGTGGTAAAGCTCCAGCGGCGATCCCACCTGCTCCACCCGGCCGGCGGACAGCACCACGATCTTGTCGGCCAGCGTCATCGCCTCGACCTGGTCATGGGTGACGTAGACCATGGTCGCATTCAGATCGTTGTGCAGCTTCGCGATCTCGATCCGCATCTGGACGCGAAGCGCGGCGTCCAGGTTCGACAGCGGCTCGTCGAACAGGAAGACCTTGGGGTTGCGCACGATCGCGCGGCCGATGGCGACACGCTGGCGCTGGCCGCCCGACAGCTCCTTGGGCTTGCGCTTCAGCAAATGCTCCAGTTGCAGGATCTGCGCGGCGTCGGCGACCTTCTTCTGGATGCTGCCCTTGTCCTCCTTGGCCAGCTTCAGGCCGAAGGCCATGTTCTCCTCCACCGTCATATGCGGGTAGAGGGCGTAGGATTGGAACACCATGGCGATGCCGCGCTGCGCCGGCGGCAAATCGTTGACCACGTCGCCGTCGATCAGCAAATCGCCCGACGTGATGTCCTCCAGCCCCGCGATCAGGCGCAGAAGCGTGGACTTGCCGCAGCCGGAAGGCCCGACGAAGACGACGAACTCGTTGTCGTTGATCTCAAGGTCCACGCCCTTGATGATTTCAAGCTCGCCGAACGCCTTCTTCACGTTCCGCAGGGTCACATTGGCCATCGGGTCTTCCTCCGTCCGCGCGGGCGCCGCCCGCGTCTTGATGCTTCGCTACAGGTGAACATAAAGGACGCCGTCTCCGCTACCCTTTCACGGCCCCGGCGGTCAGGCCGGAGACGATCTTGCGCTGGAAGATCAGCACCAGGACGATCAGCGGCACGGTGACGATCACCGACGCCGCCATGATGTTGCCCCAGGGCAGTTCGAAGGCGGTGGCTCCGCTGATCAGCGCGATCGCCACCGGGACGGTGCGCATCTCCCCCGTCAGCGTGAAGGTCAGCGCGAACAGAAACTCGTTCCACGCCGCGATGAAGGCGAGCAGGCCGGTCGTCGCCAGCGCCGGCCCCAGCAGGGGCAGGAAGACGCGGGTGATGATCTGCCAGCTGTTCGCGCCGTCCACGATCGCCGCCTCCTCAAGCTCCCTCGGCAGCTCCCGCATGAACGTCGTCAGCACCCAGACTGTGAAGGGCAGGGTGAAGATCAGGTAGGCGAGGATCAGGGCGGGCAGGGAGTTGTAGAGGTTGAGCCACCGGATCACCTCGTACATCCCCGACAGCACCGCGACCTGCGGGAACATGGAGACGCCGAGCACCAGCAGCAGCAGCCCGCTCCGGCCGCGGAAATAGACCCGCCCCAGCGCATAGGCGGCGGTCACCGCCAGGAACAGGGAGATCGCGACCGTCGTCACGGAGACGATCACGGAATTGAGGATGTTCCGCGCGAAGGGCTGCTCCTGGAAGACGGAGACGTAATTGTCCCAGGCCGGGTCCGGCGGAATGAAATCCACCTGGAACAACGCCGATCCCGCCTTCAGCGACGATACGATCGCCCAGTAGAAGGGGAAGACCGTGTAGACGAAGATGAACGCCACCAGCACGTAGAAACCGATGCGCAGGAGAATCCTTCTGGTCTTGTAGGACATCGCCTCAGCGCCCCCCTTCGCCGAAATTGACCCGGCCCAGCACGATGTAGATCACGGTGAAGATCGCGATGATGAGGAACAGCAGCGTCGACGCCGCCGACCCTATGCCGACATTGGAGAAATCGACCAGTTGCTGCCGGGCGTAGACCGACATCGACATCGTGTTCTCGCTGTTGGAGGTCAGCACGTAGATCAGGTCGAAGATCCGCAAGGCGTCCAGCGCCCGGAAGATGATGGCGACCATCAGCGCGGGACGTATCAGCGGCAGCGTGACCTTGAAGAAGACCTTCACGGGATTGACCCCGTCCACCTTCGCCGCCTCATAGATCTCGCCTGGCAGCAATTGCAGCGCGGCCAGCACCAGCAGCGCCATGAAGGGCGTTGTCTTCCAGACGTCGACCGCGATCACCGCCGGCAGCGCCAGGTCCGGGTTGGCCGTCCAGGCGAGGCGGCTGTCGATGATCCCGAGGCTGAGGAACAGCTCGTTGATGACGCCGTACTGGTCGTTCAGCATCCAGCCCCACATCTGGGCGGAGACGATGGTCGGGATCGCCCAGGGGATCAGCACCGCCGCGCGCATCAGCCCCCGGCCGGGCATGTTGGCGTTCAGCACCAGCGCGACGATGACGCCCAGCACCACCTCCAGCGAAACGGAGATGATCGCGAAATAGAGCGTGTTGTAGACCGACCGCCACCAGGTCGGGTCTACCAGGATGCCCTGCCAGGTGAAGAACAGTTCGCGGTCGACCTCCCCCTCATAGGGCTCGCCCGTATCCAGGTTGGTGAAGGCATCGGTCCCCGGATCGTAGACCAGCGCCGTGTTGCTCTCCTCCAGGAAGACGAAATAGCCGCCCAGCTCCGCGTCCCAATTATTCCGGTTGGGACCGTAGAACAGATAGTTGTCGAAGCCGACGAACTGCACGTCCTGCGTCGCGTCCAACGTCTTGTTGGTCAGGCTGAAATAGACGGTCTGGATCAGCGGCCAGCCGGCCACCAACGCCAGCACCAGCAGCATCGGGGCCAGGAACATCCAGGCGGAGCGGACTCGCTGGCGGGTAAGCTCCGAGGCGCGAACGGTCATTGGCGACACCCTTTCCTTGGTCGGGGTCGCCGGTCCGCCGACCGCCTTGCGGCGTCCGTTCCGGCGGCGATCCCCTGCGGGCGAGGCCCGGCCGTTCCTCGTCGGATCGGCCGGGCCGTTCGCGAACTACCAGCGGCCGCCGCGGCTCAGACGGATCAGTTCCGTCTCCAGGGCGTCGAGGTTGGCCGCCGCGTCGCCGCTTCCGGAAAGGGTGGAATGGACGGCGTTCCAGAAGGCGCTGGAGACTTCGTTGTACCGGTCGCCCGCGATGCGCGACGGGCGGGCGACGGCGTTGACGAAGGTGTCCTTCAGCGACCCGAAGAAGGGCACCGCCTCCAGCACCTCCTCATCCTCGTAAAGCGCCTCGATCGTCGGGTTGTACGATCCCTCGATCGCCCGGCGCTTCTGCTCCTCATAGCTGGTCAGGTAGCGGACCAGGTCGATCGCCTCTTCCTGATTGTCGGAATAGTTGGAGACGGCGAGCTGCCAGCCGCCCAGCGTGCCGGTGTGCTTGCCGCCCTCCGCCTCGCCGCGGGGCAGCACCGCGACCCCGACCTTGCCCTTGACCGGGCTGTCGTCCGACTGGGCCAGCGCCCAGGCATAAGGCCAGTTCCGCATGAAGGCGGCGTTGCCGGACTGGAAGACGCCGCGCGCGCCTTCCTCGTCATAGTTCAGGACCCCGGTGGGGGAGATCGTGCCGACCCAGGAGGCCGCGAGGTCGACCGCCGCGACGGCCGCCGGGTTGTTGACGGTGATCGACCCGTCGTCGGCGACGATCGTGCCGCCGCCGAAGCTGTCGATCCACTCCAGCGCGTTGCAGGTCAGTCCCTCATAGGCGCGGCCCTGCCAGACATAGCCCCAGAACCGGTCGTTGCCGCCCTCGCGCTCGCCTTCCATGATGGTCTGGGCGGCATTGGTCAGCTCGGCCCACGTTTCCGGAACCTCCAGCCCGTACTCCTCCAGCAGGTCGGAGCGGTAATAGAGGATGCCGGCGTCGGTGAACCACGGCATCGCCTTAAGCTCGCCGTCGATCGTGTTGTTCTGGATGATCGCGTCGAAATGCTGGTCGATCGTCTCCTGCTCGATATGCGGCGCCAGATCCACGAAATGGCTGCCCAGTATGCCGGGCCAGATGACGTCGATCTGATAGACGTCGATGTCGCCGCCCTGGGCGCTCAATATCTGCTGGTAGAGCGCCAGCCGGTCGGTCGAGGAGTTGGGGGTCGAGACGACCTGGACGGTGTTGCCCGTCTCCTCCGCCCAGGCGTTGGCGCCTTCCTGGCACAGCGTCAGCTCAAGGCCGACCGCGCCGCATGAGATGGAGATTTCCACGCCCTGCGCGTGGGCGCCGCCGCTGACGGCCAGAGTGGACGCCGCGGCCAGCAACAAGCCGTGCACGGTTCTGGTCATATGTCCTCCCGTTCGGTCTGTTCTTGGAATCGGGGTGGCTTGATCGCCACGTCTGGTTGTCTGGGAAGAAGCCTAGACACCATCGAAACCTAGTGCAAGCACAGGGGGGATATTAACTTTCTAGTTACGCCAGATTTATTTCGAAAACTTTCGAAGCCTTCCGTTCGATCAGAACAGCCCCTCGATCTGGCCGCGCTCGTTCACCCGGATCGTGTTGGCCGCCGGCACGCGCGGCAGGCCGGGCATGGTCATGATCTCCCCGCAGACGACCACCAGGAACTCCGCCCCGCCGGCCAGCCTGATCTCCCGGATCGGCACCACATGATGGCTGGGCGCGCCCTTCAGATTGCCGTCGGTGGAGAAGCTGTACTGCGTCTTCGCCATGCAGATGGGGAAGTGGCCGTACCCTCCTTCCTGATAGAGGCCGAACCGGTCGCGGATCGCCTTGTCGGCGATGATGTCGTCCGCGCCATAGAGCGTGCGGGCGATCGTGCGCACCTTCTCCCACAGCGGCTCCTCGTCTGGGTAGAGCGGCCGGAATTGCGCATCGCCATGGTCGGCGAGGCTCACCACCTTGCGCGCCAGCCCTTCGATCCCTTCGCCGCCATCGGCCCAATGGGTGCAGAGATGGGCCTCCACGCCGAACTGGGCGCAATGATCGCGGATGGCCGCGATCTCGGCGTCGGTGTCCTTGGTGAAGCGGTTGATGGCGACCACGGCGGGCACGCCGAACTGGGCGACGTTCCGCAGGTGCCGGCCCAGATTCTCGCAGCCCTTCCTGACCGCTTCCACATTCTCGTCGCCCAGCGCGTCCTTGGCGACGCCGCCATGCATCTTCAGCGCCCGCACGGTCGCCACGACCACGGCCGCCGCCGGCTTCAGTCCCGCCTTGCGGCATTTGATGTCGAAGAATTTCTCCGCACCCAGGTCGGCGCCGAACCCCGCTTCCGTCACCACATAGTCGGCCAGCTTCAGCGCCGTCTTCGTCGCCATCACCGAATTGCAGCCATGGGCGATGTTGGCGAACGGGCCGCCATGGATGAAGGCGGGGTTGTTCTCCAGCGTCTGGACCAGGTTGGGCATCAGCGCGTCGCGGAGGAGGGCGGTCATCGGCCCTTCGGCCTTCAGATCGGCGGCGGTGACCGGCTTCCTGTCGCGCGTGTAGCCGATGATGATCCGGCCCAGCCGCTTCTGCAGATCCTCCAGGTCGGTCGCCAGGCAGAAGATCGCCATGACCTCCGACGCCACGGTGATGTCGAACCCGTCCTGGCGGGGGAAGCCGTTGCCGACCCCGCCCATGCCGACCGTGATGTCGCGCAGCGCCCGGTCGTTCATGTCCATCACCCGCTTCCAGGTGATCCGGCGGGCGTCGATCCCCAGCTCGTTGCCCCAATGGATGTGGTTGTCGATCAGCGCCGACAGCAGATTGTGCGCGCTGCCGATGGCGTGGAAATCGCCGGTGAAATGCAGGTTGATGTTCTCCATCGGGACGACCTGGGCATAGCCGCCGCCGGCCGCGCCGCCTTTCATGCCGAAGCAGGGCCCCAGGCTGGGTTCGCGCAGGCAGATGGCGGCCTTCTTGCCGATCCGGTTCAGCCCGTCGCCCAGCCCCACGGTCGTCGTCGTCTTGCCTTCGCCGGCCGGCGTCGGGGTGATCGCGGTGACCAGGATCAGCTTGCCGTCCGTCTGGCCGGCGAGGTCGTCCATCCGGTTCAACTGGACCTTGGCGATATGCGGCCCGAACTGGTAGAGCGCGTCCTCCGGGATGCCCAGGGCGCCGCCGATCTCCCTGATCGGCCTCAGCGTCGCGGCGCGCGCGATCTCGATATCCGATCCGGGCGCTTGTTTCGGTTCCGCCTTCGCGACCACGCTGACATCCATGAAAGGATACTCCCCCTTGCCGGTTCAGGGTTGGGACTTTGACATGCCCGCCGCAGGCGTCGCGGCGCGGCGAGCGACATCCATTGCGCGACGCGCGACATCTTGTCCCGGCGCAAACATCCTGCCCGGAAAGTCGATTTGCCGAAACCATCACTCTGTCTTTGTCCGGATTGCGACAGGTGTGTTACCGATTGCGAATCGCGGGGCCGTCCCGCACTGGCGTCCATGGCAAGAGGGTGTGGGCGGGTCCGATGGTCGAGAATTTTGCGCATCCCCGGCCGGACGTGGTCGGTTTCCTGTTGGTCCCGAACTTCTCCATGATCGCCTTCGCCACCGCCGTGGAGGCGGTGCGCATCGCCAATCGGATGTCGGGGCGCGAACTCTACCGCTGGACGCTGCTCAGCAAGGACGGCGCGCCGGTCCGGGCCAGCAACGGCATCCAGGTCACCGCCGACATGGCGATGAAGGAGATGTATCGCCAGAACGGCAATCTCCGTCGTCCGGACATGGTGCTGGTGTGCAGCGGCCTGGGGGTCGAACGGTTCAAGGACAATGAGGTCCATGGCTGGCTGCGGCTGCTCGAACGGCAGGGGACCATGCTGGGCGCGCTCTGCACCGGCGCCTACGTGCTGGCGCGGGCCGGTCTCCTCAACGGCTACAAATGTGCGATTCACTGGGAAAATCTCAGCGGCTTCCAGGAGACGTTCCCGGACATAGAGGTCTGCGCCGACCTGTTCGAGGTCGACCGCAACCGCTACACCTGCTCCGGCGGCACGGCGGCGCTGGACATGATGCTCTACATCATCGCCCAGCAGCACGGGAACGATCTGGCGACCAAGGTCAGCGAGCAGTGCCTGGTCGACCGGATGCGCAACCCGCACGACCGGCAGCGCCTGCCGCTCAGGGCGCGGCTCGGCGTCCACAACCCGAAGCTGATCGCGGCGATCGAACTGATGGAGGCCAATCTGAGCGAGCCGGTGGAGCAGGAGGCGCTGGCCAACCATGTCGGCCTGTCGCGCCGGCAGCTCGAACGGTTGTTCCGCAAGCATCTGGGCCGCCCGCCCGCGCATTATTACCTGGACCTGCGGCTGGAGCGGGCGCGGCACCTGCTCTACCAGTCGGACCTGCCGATCGTGGACATCGCGCTCGCCTGCGGTTTCGTCTCGGCCTCCCATTTCTCCAAATGCTACCGGCAGCTCTACGGCCGGTCGCCAAGGGAGGAGAGGGCGATCATTATCGCCTGACAGTCAGGCGGCCGCCGTCACTTCCGCCCGCCGCGCTCGCAATCTCGGAACGATTCCGTAGCGCGGCGCGAACAGCATCGCCAGCGTCTGGAGGAAGCCGGCCAGAACCGCGATCATGCCGGCGGCGTTCAGCGAGTTCTCCCCGCCCAGCCACAGCGGCATGAAGGCCGCCATCGCGTAGCCGCCCGCGCCGGACAACACCGCGACGATGAGGCTGACTCCGATCTGCCGGGACAGCCGGTCGGTCAGCATCCGGGCGGTGGCTGCCGGACAGATGATCATGGCGATAACCAGCACCGATCCCACCGCCTCGAACGCCGCCACGGCGGCGACGGCGACGGCGGCGACCAGCCCGGCGCCGACGGCCCGCGCGGGGATGCCCAGACTGTCGGCCAGAACGGGGTCGAAGGTGACCAGCTTCAGCTCCTTGTAGAACAGAAGAATCCCGATCCCGATCAGCACCGTCACGCTGGCCAGCACGGGAATCTGGTGCGGGATGGCGCGCCAGACCTCCGGCGTCAGGAAGGCCGACCAGGTCTCCGGCCCCAGCCACAGCGTCGCTTCCAACTGGCCGTAGAGCGCGTGGTGGGCGTCCAGATGGATGTTCCGCCCGCCCGACTGCTCCAGCAGCACGATGCCGGCCGCGAACATGATCGTGAAGACGACGCCCATCGCCGCTCCCGGCTCCAGGTTCCCGACCCGGCGGATCAGCTCGATCAGCCCGACACTGACAAGCGCCGCCGCCAGCGCGCCGGCCATCATCGGCAACACCGCCAGCGACCCGGCGATGAGGAAGCCCGCCACCAGCCCCGGCAGCACGACATGGGATATCGCGTCGCCGATCATGCTCTGCCGGCGCAGCACCAGGAAGTTGCCCAGAAGCGTGCAGGAAACCGACGCCAGCACCGCGACGATCAGCGCCGGCAGGTCGATCTGGAGGAAGTTGGAAAGAAGGATCATCGGGCCTTCTCCGTCGCCCGATTTGGGGATACGTCGCGGCGCAGCTCGGCCAGGATGTCGCCCGGCAGCGCATCCTCGATCCGCGCGGCGGACCAGTCGATGTCGGCCGCGGCGCCCCCGCCCGCCCCCATGATGTAGCGGTCCCATAAGGCCTGCTCGCGGGCGGCCTCCACCCCTGCGCGCCGTCCGGCATTCGTCGGCTCGCCCGAGGGCAGGATCAGCCCCTCCCGCTTGAGCCGCCGTCGCGCGGCGCGCCCGGACGGGACGCGCCCGTCGTCCAGCGCCGCCAGCGCCTGCCTGTAGCGCACGGCGCGGGCGAAGCGCCACTGGCGGACGGCCTGAATCAGGATGCCGCGCCGGGGCGCCAGCAGCAGGCTGACGGCGAAGAGCGCGCCGGCCGTCAGTACGATCACCGGCCCGGCCGGCAGGTCGGGCAGCAGCGCCGAAAGGGTCGCGCCCAGATAGCCGCTGGCGGCCCCGAACAGCGCCGCCGCCGGCACCATCCGGCTCAGCCTATCGGTCCAGAAGCGGGCGGCGACCGGCGGGATGATGACCAGCGCCACGATCAGCACCAGCCCCACGGTCTTGAGGCCGATCGCCACCACGGTCAGCAGCAGCGCCATCAGCAGCAGGTCCAGCCGCGCCGTCGGCCAGCCCTGGGCGGCCGCGAAATCCTGGTCGAAGCTGAGGATCGTCAGCTCCTTTATCAGGAAGATCACCGCCACCGTCACCAGCCCGGCCGCGCCGGCGATCAGTTCCGCCTCGGTGCGGGAGAGGGCGGCCGTCTGGCCCAGCAGGAAGCTGTCCAACCCTGCCTGCGAGCCGCTGCTCAGCGTCTGGATATGGCTCAGCAGCACCACGCCCGCGCCGAAGAAGACGCTCAACACCGTGCCGATCGCCGCATCCTCCGGCAGGCGGGTATGGTCCCGGATCATCTGGACGGCGAAGGCGCCCATCGCCCCGGTGACGGCAGCGCCGGCCAGCAGGACGGGCAGGCTGCGCGGGTCCATGCCCAGCGCCAGCGCGATGAGGAAGCCCGCGCCCACGCCCGGCAGCGTGGCGTGGCTGATGGCGTCGCTGACCAGCGCCCTTTTGCGCAGCAGGGTGAACACGCCGACGATGCCGGCCGCGGCGCCTAGAAGGGCCGCGCCGATGACGACGACGGCGGTGTTGTACCCGGCCTCGAAGGTCAGGATGTCTATCAGGCGCTCAAGCATGTCAGGCGCTTTTCGCTGCCGGCAGCTCCGCCAGCGCCAGCCGGCCGCCATAGGCGGTCTGCAGCGCGTCGCGCGTGAAGGCCTCCGCCATCGGGCCGGCGGCGACCGCGCGCACGTTCAGGACCAGCACATGCTGGAAATAGTCGGGCGCGGTCTGGAGGTCGTGATGGACACAGACGACCGTCTTGCCCTCGGAATCCAGCCGTCTCAGCACGTCGATGACCGTCTTCTCCGTCGCCGCGTCGACGCCGGCCAGCGGCTCGTCCATGAAATAGAGGTCGGCCCGCTGGGCCAGCGCGCGGGCCAGGAACACCCGCTGCTGCTGGCCGCCCGAAAGCTGGCCGATCTGCCGGTCGGCCAGATCCGCCATGCCCACCTGATCCAGCCAGTCGCGCGCTTCCTCCTTATGGCGGCGGCGCACCGGCAGGCACCAGCCGATCCGGCCATAGAGTCCCATCGCGACGACGTCGAGCGCGGAGGCCGGGAAATCCCAATCCACGCTGGACCGCTGGGGCACGTAGCCGATCCGCCGGCGCTGGCGGCTGACCGGCTTCCCGAACGTCCGGACCTCGCCGGACAGGCGCGGGACCAGCCCCAGAACCGCCTTGATGAAGGTCGATTTCCCGGCCCCGTTCGGCCCGACGATGGCGACCAGCCCGGAGGAGGGCGCGGTGAAATCCACATTCCACAGCACCGGCTTGCGGTGATAGGCGACCGTCAGTCCGGAAACCGACAGCGGGCAGTCGGCGGGCAGCGGCTGGTCGGGCGCATGGTCGACGGATCTGATCTTGGGGGACATGGGCGCGCGCCTTAGCGGGCGAGGGCGGCAAGCCGCCCGTTCAGCCCGCCCGCAGGCGTCTCGCCGCCCAGCGCCCGGACGATAATCGTCACATTATGGTCGAACATCCCGATATAGGTGCCTTCATAGGTGCCGGGCGCACCCATGGCGTCGGAATAGAGCTGCCCGCCGATCTCCACCTCATGCCCCTGGGCCGCGGCCCCGTCGATCAGCGCGCGGACATTGCGCGGGGAGACGGTGCTTTCGACGAACACGGCGGCGATCTCCCGCTCCACGATCAGATCGACCAGCATCTCGATCCGCGCCAGCCCGGCTTCGCTGTCGGTGGAGATGCCCTGGATGCCCACCACCTCCATGTCGTAGGCGCGTCCGAAATAGCCGAAGGCGTCGTGGGCCGTGATCAGGACGCGGGAAGATTCGGGCACGGTCGCCAGCGCCTCGGCGGCGTATTCGTCCAGTTCCTGAAGCTCCTGCTTGTAGGCGGCCGCATTGGCGGCAAAGGTTTCGGCGTTGGCCGGCCATGTGGCGGACAGTTCGGCCGCGATGCCGTCCACGACCTGCGCCCACATCTCCGGGTCCATCCAGATATGCGGGTCGTAATGGCCCTTGAATTCCGGCGGATGGGTCAGGTCCTCTTCGTCCACGGTCGCGCCCACTGCGATGACGGGCTTGCCCGCCTGCTCCAGCCGCGCCAGGGAATCGCCCAGCCTGCCCTCCAGGAAAAGCCCGTTCAGCAGCACTAGGTCCGCCGCCATCAGCCGCGCCATATCGGACCGCGTCGCCCGGTAGAGGTGAGGATCGACGCCTTCGCCCATCAGGCTTTCGACCGTCGCCAGCTCGCCCGCCACCGCCTCGGCGGCGTCGGCGACCTGCGCCGTCGTCGTCACGATATGGGGGACAGTGTCTTCCGCCCATGCAGGCGGGGAAATCAGGGCGGCCGCAAACGTCAGGACGCCGAAGGACTTTGAACAGCTGTTCATTTCGATATGTGAACCGTTGAAGTAGTTATCACTTGTTTATTATTTTATTCCGTAGAATTACTTCTGATAAATACTTCTGTTTCTTCCGAGCGAATGTCAAGGAGCCGTCGTCGCGAAAACACTATTCGACGGTCCGGGAACAGCCCGCGCGGCGAGGCGGCGGCGATGATTGACCGCGTCGCGCGCCTCTCGATTCCCGGCGCGTCGCCAGCAGAGGTTGTTCCCGCCGAATGCCCTTGGCCGACAGCGCCTCGGCCGGCTATCTCTGGGATTGCCTGATCGATGCGATAGCCGAATATGGCGGCGCGCCGGTCGGGCTGTCCGCCCTCGCGCGGCCGGTCGATCCCGACAGGCCAGCCTGATCCTCTCCAACACCGGCTTTCCTCATGTCCCAGCACATCCTGACCCTGTCCTGCCCGGACACGATCGGCATCGTCCACGCCGTCTCCGGCTTCCTGACCGAACGCGGCTGCAACATCGTCGACAGCGCCCAGTTCTGGGATCGCGGCACCGGCCTGTTCTTCATGCGCGTCCATTTCGACGCTGCGCGCTCGGCGGCCGATCCCGCATTGCTGCGGGAGGAGTTCGCACCGATCGGCGAACGGTTCGCCATGGGCTGGAATATCCACGACCAGTCGGTGAAGCCGCGCGTGCTGCTGATGGTCTCCAGGCTCGGCCATTGCCTGAACGATCTGCTCTACCGCTATGGCCTCGGCGCGCTGCCGATGGAAATTCCGGCCATCGTCTCCAACCATCGGGATTTCTATAAGCTTGCCGCCAGCTACGACATCCCGTTCCACCATCTGCCGGTCACGGCGGAGACCAAGGCCGCGCAGGAAGCCAAGCTGCTGGCCCTGGTCGACGACCTCTCCGTCGATACGATCGTGCTCGCCCGCTACATGCAGGTGCTGTCCGATGATCTGTGTCGGAAGCTGGAGGGGCGGGTGATCAACATCCACCATTCCTTCCTGCCCAGCTTCAAGGGCGCGAAGCCCTATCATCAGGCCCACGCGCGGGGCGTGAAGCTGATCGGGGCGACCGCCCATTATGTGACCGCCGACCTGGACGAAGGCCCGATCATCGAGCAGGAGGTGGCCCGCGTTGACCATGCGTTGACGCCGGACGACCTCGTCGCCACCGGGCGGGATATCGAAAGCGTCGTGCTGGCGCGCGCCGTGAAGTACCATATCGAACGGCGGGTGCTGCTGAACGGCAACAAGACGGTGGTGTTCAAGTAGCCTGCCCGTCCCCATCTTCTCACCGGATGGAGGACCAAACGGAAGGGCGACGGATGCCGGAAGCCGACCTTGCCCCCATGGAGGGCGACATCGACCGGGATCAGGTGCGGCGGATCGTGGATGACGCGATCGGACGCTATGTCGTCGCCCGCAAGGCGCGGATAGAGCCGTTCGTCGACCGGAATTTCAGCTTCCGCCCGTCCCTTGCGCTCCACCGCCGCGCCGTCGGCTGGGACATGGCGCGCGCGCCGCTCAACCTGTCGCTGGCGCTTCCCCATATGGCGGTCAGGGCAAGCGCCGCCGGCTCGCGCAGGCTGGGGGCGGCGAAGGTCGCGGACTGGCTCGACCGTCGCCAAATCTTCTTCCCTTCCGACGTGGCGCGGGAGATCGAATGGCGTGTCTTCTCCGAATTGCTGGAGCTGCCCTACGCCCAGATCGACGGGGAGGGGCGCGAACGGCGCTTCCTCCGCGACGCGCTGGCTGAGGAGATTTTCAGCGATCCGCGCATCCACGCGATGCTGGAGGAAACCCTGCTCGCCGTCGGCCGGCGGGCCGACGATCCGGAATTCCGGGACTGGCTGACCGAAGCGATGGCGACCTACGCCGGCAGCCGCGTCGCGGCGGGCGATCTCGCGACGGCCCTGCTGACCGCCGGCGTCGGCGCGCTCGCCTTCAAGCAACTCACGCCGGGGATGCTCACCCTCGGCCCCACGGTCGCCCACGCCATGGCGCAGCACGCCGCCATCGCCAGCTTCCCGCTGGGGTCGGGCGTCGGCGGGCTGTGGTACGGGCTGATGCCGGCGGCGGGATCGACCGCCTTCGTCGCCGGCGTGACCGGCGGCATGATGGCGATGGCCGCCGTGCTGGCCGCCTTCGCCGGCATCCTGACCGATCCGCTCCAGCGACGCCTCGGCCTCCACCAGAAGCGCCTGCGCCGCATGGTCGACGGGCTGGAGGCGGAACTACGCGGCCACGGCCCCGGCCGCTTCACCGTCCGCGACCACTACGCCGCCCGCATCTTCGACCTGCTGGACGTGCTCCGCGCCGCCTACCGGGTGGCGTCGCCTTAGCTTCTACGCTGCGGTGATCGGCATCCGGAACGTGAACCGCGTCTCCTCCTCGTCCGACTTCACGTCCAGCGTGCCTCCATGGGCCTTGGCGATCTCGCCGGCGATGTACAGCCCCAGCCCGATGCCTTCCAGGTTCGGCCGCACCTCGCGCCGGTGGAACGGCTGAAACAATCGCTCCATGGTCTTCGGGGGTATCGGATCGCCGCCATTCGCGACCGAAAGCTCCAGCGCCCCGCCGACGACCGCCGCATCGACCATGACGGGCAGATCCTCCGCGCCATGGCTGACCGCATTGCCTAGCAGGTTGGAGAACATCTGGGCGATGCGGGCATGGTCCACATCGATTCCGGGGGGCAGGTCGAATCTCGCTTCTATGGTCCGCTGCGGGTGGCCCGCTTTGATCTCGTCGATCACCTGGACAAGCGTCTGTTCCAGGCGGCGCTCAGGCTCCCGGCGCAGCGAAATCCCGTCGCCCAGCCGTCCGCGCGCGAAGTCGAGAAGATTGTCGATCAGGCCGGACATGCGGGAGACGCTTTGGTGCATCAGCCCGACCACCTGGCTGGTCTGCTGGTCCTTGTGCACTCCGCCTATGATGTGCAGGCCGCCCTTGATCGCGGCCAGGGGGTTCCTCAGATCGTGGCCCAGCACCACGATGAACTGCTCCCGAAGCTGGGCCGTCTCCGCCTGGTCCAACACCTCGGCCTGGCTATGGGAGAGTTCCTGATCGCTGTGCAGATGGTAGGCGATCAGTTCGGCGAAGAGCCTGAACATGCCGATCGTGGCTTCGTTCCTGATCTTGGCGGGCTTCGCGTCGATCGCGCACAGCGTGCCGAAGAAGGTTCCGTCCGGCAGGATGATCGGCACTGAAATATAGCTCTGGAGCTTGTAGAGGCGCGGCGTGTGATGCGCGGCGTAGACCGGATCCTCGGCCACGTTCTCGATGATGATTTCCTCGCGGCTGTGCCGGACCTCATGACACAGCGTCGTCTCGACCGGAAGCTCGCCGCCGGCCGGCAAGCCGAAATGGACGTTGTCCAGCACTTCGCAGGCAACCCAACGATCTTCCGTCACCCGCGCAACGGCCGCAAAGCCCATGCCCGTGCTCCGGCAGACTACGTTGAGGATTGAAGGGATGGCCGGAATTCGCCTGATGGCGGCAAGGTCATCCTTTGCGACGCCATCCATTGGAGTGTCCAAGATTACTGCCCTTTTGATGGAATCGCACTTAGATGCCCGTGAGCGATCGGCGAAGAAATTCTAAATGTGCTTTCTCTCCCATTGCCATGTCCAATGACGCACATCTGCATAATTTGCAGCGTCCGACATTGAATGGCGATAAGTCCTGAAGCATTTTCAATGAGGCGAGGAAAGGCGAAATGAACGAAGTCAGGTTGCAAATTGAAAACCTCGAATCCTTCATCGACCGATCGATGGAGATGGCTAAACGGCTGGACGCAGGGGAGCGTACTTCCGGCGATAGCCATATCTCCTTCGAAACCATGGAAGGCCTGCTGAAGGTGCTGACTCCGAACCGCTGGGTTCTGTTGCGGACCCTGCGCGGCCGGGGACCTTCATCCATTCGCGCGCTGGCCCGCGATCTCGACCGCGACTATCGCGGCGTCCATGCCGATGTCGCCATGCTGGTCGAAGCGGGCTTGGTCGAACGCGATCGGAAGGGTGCCGTCTCCGTGCCGTGGTCGCGAATCACCGCTGAGATGGCTCTCGACGCCGCTGCCTGAATGGCGGATCTCAGCCCTGCAACGCCCCCCAGTTCAGCAGGACCAGCGTCACGGAGCCCGCGAGGACGCCCAGCAGCAGGTTCCGGCGCAGCGCCAGATAGACGGCGGCGGCGACCGCGACGGAGGTGAGGCGCGTGCCCAGCCCGACCTCCGCCAGCGGGCCGATCGGCAGCACGATCATGCGGGCGATCAGCCCGGCCAGCAGCGCGTAGGCGACGCAGCCGATCCAGTCCAGAAGCCGGCTCGATGGCCCGATCCGGCCGGCCAGCGCGACGCCGAGGCCGCGCCAGAAATAGGTGACGGCCGCGCCGACCAGCATGATGATGTAGAACCACGCGCTCCCGAAGAATTCAGCCATGCCGCCGCGCCTCCAGCCATTTCGGCAGATAGGCGATCGTGCCGGCGACCAGCCCGGTCAGCAGCAGTCCCCAGTTGGGCGAGATCAGGTGGAAGAGCGGGCCGCAGAGCGCGCCCAGCAGCATCGCCCGCAGGCGCGCCCGGTCGCGCAGGTCGGCCGTCAACACCAGCATGAAATAGATCGGGTTCAGGAAGACCAGGCCGAGCGAGACCGAGGGCGGGACCGCTCCGGCCAGAAACCAGCCGACGCCTGTCGAGACGATCGTCAGAACCCACAGCGTTCCGGAGAATCCCACCAAGTAGGGCAGCCGCTCCTCCGCCGGCAGGTCGGGCGCCCGACGCATGGTTTGGACCCAGCCGGTGACGGCGATCAGATGCGCTGCGGCGTAATAGCGCCAGCGCGGCGTGCCGGGGTGGCGCAGATAGGGCATCAGCGCGAGCGTCATCGGCATCAGCCGGACGTTGGTCAGCGCCACCGCGATGGCGATCGCCAGCACCGACGCCCCGATGCCGTAAAGTTCGATCAGCGCGATCTGCCCCGGCAGCGCCCATCCGGTGACGGTGGAGAATATCCCGGCGAAAATGGAAAGGTCAGCGCCGCGGACCAGCGAGCCGAAGCCGACATAGCTGGCGCCCAGCACGAGGGCCGGCGCGCCGACGACATCCCGCGCCGCGCCGCGGAAAGCGCGGGCGGGGGAGCCGTAGGCGTCGGCGTGGGGAGAAGCGGCGGGGTTCATGCCTCCAGGCGCTTCAGGTACCAGCGCACGATCCGTCGCCACAGCTCATCCTTCAGCACCGCATCCTCGATATTGGCGTCGAGGTTTGGATTGTCGTTGATCTCGATCACGAAAACGCCCCGGTCGTTCTGCTTGAGGTCCACCCCGTAGAGCCCGTCGCCGATCAGCCGCGCCGCCTTGACCGCGACCTCGACGACCTCGCGGGGGGCATCGTCGACGGCGAAGGTCTTGAACCGACCCTCGTCATACTTGCCGTCGCCCATATGCTTGACGATCTGCCAGTGTTTGGCCGCCATCAGGTACTGGCAGACGAACAGCGGCTCCCCATCCAGGACGCCGACCCGCCAGTCATACTCCGTATACATGTATTCCTGGGCCAGGATGACGTCGGAATCCTCCAGAAGCGCCTCGGCCATCTGGTTCAGCTCGCGCCTGTCCTTGGCCTTGTAGACGCCGCGGGAGAACGACCCGTCGGGGATCTTGAGCACGATCGGATAGGCGATCTCCCCCTCCAGCCGCTCTATGTTCTTCAGGCTGTCGACGATGACCGTCCGGGGCGTCGGCACGTTGTGGGCGCGCAGCAGCTCCGCCAGATAGACCTTGTTGGTGCAGCGCAGGATGGAAGTCGGGTCGTCCATGACCGGCATCCCTTCCTGCTCCGCGCGCTTGGCGAAACGGTAGGTGTGGTCGTCGATCGCCGTCGTCTCCCGGATGAACAGTGCGTCATATTCCGCCAGCCGCAGATAGTCCTTCTTCCCGATCAGCTCGACATCCACGCCCATCGCTTCCGCGACGCGGGTCAGGCGCTGGAACGCCTTGGCCCCCGACGGCGCCATGCCCTCCTTCGGGTTCTGCAGCACCGCCAGCGTGTATTTGGCGGGCGTCTTGCTCCGGGGCTCCTGCCAGCTTCGCCGCGTGTAGCGGTCCAAGGCAGCGTGGAACTGCGCCATCTGGTCCTCGTCCAGATCGGTGATGGAGACGGGGCGGATGCCGGTGATCCTGAACCATTCGCCGAACCGGACCTTGACCTCCAGGATTGGTGCGCGGAACCAGTCGAACGCCCGCCGCCCGAAGGCGGAGAAGCGGGGATCGTCGGCGTCGCCGAAGCAGATCAGCAGCTTGAACGGCCCTTCCGGCGGCTGGCTCAGCCGCTTCACCCGCCGGTTCAGGTCTTCCTCCAGGTCCGGCAGCGCATAGCCGTAGAGGCTCTTCTGCCGCAGCTCCAGGATGGTCTCCACCGCCGGGATCACCCGGTGTCCCCGCGCCTCCGCCAGCAGGGAGCAGTAATAGCCCGTGGACAGGTAGGCGTGGTTGCGCGACAGGTTGATGATCTTGGGCGTCACGCCCCCGGCCTTGCTGTTTCCGGGCCTGCCGTTCCCGTTGGTCCGCGCCCCGGCGATATATTCCCGCGTGGTCGCCACCGTCCGGCCCTGTTCGCTGCCGGTGAAGTCCGACCGCCTGTCGACGACGATCACCCAGCCGTTCATTCAAGCCTTCCTTTTCTCGACGATCACCGCCGCCCGCAGCTTCGATTTGCCGTAGCGGGCCATCCGCTCGAACGCCCAACGCGGGATCGGCATGCTGATCTTGTCCGCCGCCACGTCCAGCTCGTCCGGATCGATGAAGGGGTCGTGGGCGTAGACGAACCGGCGGTCGTAGCCATGGACGACGATCCAGTGCGGCGCCTTCTCCCCGGTCAGCCGGTAGAGACTGACCAGGATGACGGGAAAGGCCCCCGCATCGACGCTCGCCGTGATCTCCTCCAGCGACATCGGATGGGGGACGATCTCGATGTCCGTGGCGTCGGCTTCGCGGCGGAACTCGTCCTGGACCAGCCGCATGACGGCCTTCTTCTCTTCCGACCGCACGCTGTCCAGGAACAGGTAGCCGTCGCCGCTGACCTGGACCCGGACCTTGAAGCCGCGCCTGTGGGCGGCGAGCGCCAGCCCGAAGGGGCCGCACCCGCCATAGCCGGACGCCATGTAGACGGTGGTCGCCTCCCGCCAGAGCTGGATCTCCATCCGGCGCGACAGCTCCACCGACGGATCGTGGGCGCGCATCGCCATCATCAGCGCGGCGGGCCCGCAGGTGAACTCCGTCGATTGCGGATAGTAGGGGACCGGTGCGTCGCGCGGCGTCGCCGGCTGGTCCAGCCGCTTCTCGAACCGCAACGCCTCGGCATGGTCCTCGTAATAGTCGACATACCGGCCGAAGCTGCGATAGCCCAGATGGCGATAGAGCTTGATCGCGTGCTCATTGTCCGCCCGGACCTCCAGCCGCATGAACAGCGCGTCCGCGGCCGACGCCGCGACCTCCGCCGCGTTCAGCAGCGTCTCGCCGATGCCCAGCCCCCGGAAGGCGGGATCGACGGCCAGCGAATAGAGCCGGGCGAGCGATGTTCCGCGCCGCAGGAAGACCAGCGCATATCCCGCCGCCAGCCCCTCGCGCTCGGCCAGAAGGCTGATCGCGTGGCCCCGGGTCAGGATATGGTGGAAGCTGCGCCGGGAGATGCGGTCGGTGGCGAACGCCTTCTCCTCCAGCGCCAGAAGATCGGGAATGTCTTCCAGCCGGGCGGCCCGGATTGTCGTGGGTACGGGGGATCGGACGGGTTCGGCCACTATGCTGGTTTTCTGTCCCGCCGGCGGCGGGGAAGTCATCGGAACGGCGATCTTCTATATGCTCTCCATCGCGCACGCTGCCAAGCGGCCTTGCGATCGATGTGATCTATCATTCAAGGCAAGGCAGCATTAGATTTTTATCATGACGCTTGCACAACTCCTGCTGTTCCTTCCTGCGGCAGCTATCGTTGCGGCCTCGCCTGGCGCGAACAATCTGCTCGCGTTTGTGAATGGCAGCCGGGAAGGCTTTCTGCCTGCAGCCACAGCCTTGGTAGGCCGGTGCATCGCCTTCGTCTTGATGATCGCGATCATGATCGTTGGTTTGGGCGCGTTACTGGAGGCCTCCGAACTCGCGTTCCGGATCATCAAATGGGCTGGTGTCCTTTATCTCGCCTATCTTGGCGCGAAGATGATGATTGGTCGGGACAATACCCAAGAGGGGACAACGGGCGTTGCGCATATTGGGAGTGTTTCCGCCTTGGCGCGTCGGGAATTTATCGTCGCGATGACCAATCCCAAGGCTGTCCTGCTTTTCACGGCCTTTGTTCCCCAGTTCATCGCTTCGGATGCTGGCAGCTCCTTCACTTTTCAGCTTGTCGTTCTCGGAGCAATTTACATTGCGGTTGAGTTCGCCGCTGCCATGGGCTGGGCGCTCGCTGGCAGCATCATCCGATCTATGCACCCCTCGGGAAGGCGGCTTCTTCTCTTGAACCGCGTAACGGGCGCCATGATGCTTGGGGCGGCGGGACTGTTGGCAACCGCCAGACGCGCATAGAGATTAAGCGGCAAGTCCGCTCTTCACCCACAGCCGAAATTCAAACTGAGGACTGGACTCGTGATCGCGACGGGATCACGGCGTCGATTCCAGGAAGGTCTCCAGCGCCAGCGCCACCCCGCCCATGGCGACGGAATCCGCGCCCAGGGGGGAAATCGATATCTCCACGTCCCGTTGCAGCGGTTTCAGCGCCAGCCGCTCCAGGTCGCGCTGGGTCGCCGGCACGATGAAATCGGCCACGATCGCCAGATTGCCGCCCAGCACGATATGCGTCGGGTTCAGCGTGTTGACCAGGCCGGACAGCGCCAGCGCCAGATAGCCGCCGGTTTCGTCCAGAAGGGCGGTCACCACCCGGTCGCCGCCGCGCGCCGCCGCCGCCACATGGGTAAGATCGTCATATTTCAGGTCCCGCTCCCCCAGCCGCGCCAGGATGGCGGTCTCGGAGACATAGGCCTCCAGGCAGCCATGGGCGCCGCAGCCGCATTGGCGGCCGTCCGCCACGATGTTCATGTGCCCGATCTCGCCGGCCAGCCCGCTGGCCCCGCGGTAGAGCTGCCCGCGCAGGAACAGCGCGCCGCCGACGCCCGACTGGGCGGCCAGATAGATGAAGTCGTCCACGTTCCGGCAGGTGCCGAACAGCCGTTCGGCGATCGCGGCGGCCTTGGTGTCGTTCTCCACCGTGACCGGGATGTCGAACAGCGCCCGCAGCCGTGTGGTGATCGGCACGTCCCGCCATTGCAGGTTGGGCGCGAACACCAGATGGCCCGACCGTTCGACCAGCCCCGGTATGCAGACGCCGATGCCGCGATGGGGGACGCCCTTCAGCCTTCCCTCCAGCTTCAGCACGACGTCGTGCAGCCGGTCCAGCGCCTGGTCCAGGTCGCGGGTGCCAGGCGCGCGTTCGCGGTCCAGCAGGCGACCTGTCATGTCCGCGGCGACGACATCTATGCCGGTCGGCTCCAGCCGGACGCCCAGCAGGATTCCGGCCGATTCAGGAATGCGCAGCCCCATCTCCGGACGGCCGGCGCGGCGGCCGGAGGTCCGCTCCGTGCGCTCCACCAGCCCGTCACGTGTCAGTTGCGCGATGACCGTGGATATGGTGGCCTTGTCCAGCCCGGTGACGAGGCCGAGCTGTCGCTGGGAACTGTTCGGCCGTTCACGCAGCGCGTGGAACAAACGCGAGGCGTTGACCTTACGAATCCAGGCGGAGTTGAGCCGTCTGGCCATCATCGTGCGGATTCCCGGGTGTCGGCCGCGAAGGCGGGCGACCCACATTTGGATCGTGCCGGCGTGTCGGCTTGACGCACCGTCTGGGAGTTCGATACCATCAAATTAGTTTGAGGGTCTAGCTAATCATTTCAACGCCGGGGCAACCGGTGATCGGTTCCGCCGCGAAGGGGTGGGGCTGGAAATTTGGGAGGAACCAGGGAGACCCATGGGCGCCACAAGCCCCATTCTGGCCGTCGACCGTCTCTGCAAGAGCTTCGGGCCCGTGCAGGTGCTGTTCGATATCGGGCTGACGCTGGAACCCGGCGAGGTCCACGCCCTGATCGGGGAGAACGGGGCCGGCAAATCCACCCTGATGAAGATCCTTTCGGGTTTCGAACAGCCGACCTCCGGAACCCTTACGCTCGACGGACAACAGGTGACGATACCCGACAGCGAGGTCGGGGAGAATCTGGGCATCGTCCTCATCCATCAGGAATTCAGCCTGGCCGAGCAGTTGACGGTGGAGGAGAACGTCTTCCTGGGCCGTGAGCTGCATCGCGGCCCGCTGCTGGACAAGCGCGCGATGCGCCGGCGCACCGCGGAGGTGATGGCGGAGCTTGAGGCCAATATCCATCCCGACGACCGCGTCTCGGACCTCGCCGTCTCCGACAAGCAGATGGTGGAGATCGCCAAGGCCGTCTCTCGCGACGCCCGCATCCTGATCATGGATGAGCCGACGGCCGTCCTCACCCCTTCGGAATCCTCCGTGCTGTTCCGGCTGATCCGCCGGCTGAAGGAACAGGGCGTCACCATCGTCTATACCTCCCACAAGCTGGACGAGGTGAAGACGATCGCCGACCGCGTCACGGTCCTGCGCGACGGACGCTGGATCGCGACGGAGCCGGTGTCCGACCTGTCGGAAGACCAGATGGCGCAGCTCATGGTCGGGCGCGACGTCTCGGACATGTTCGGCTCCAAGACGCCGGCGCCCACGGGCGACGACATCGTGCTGGAAGTCGAGAACCTGTCGGTCCCCGGCCGCGTGGCGGACGCCTCCTTCAAGCTGCGGCGGGGCGAGGTGCTGGGCTTCGCCGGGCTGATCGGCGCGGGCCGCACCGAATTGATGGAAGGGCTGATGGGCCTGCGCCCCCACGGCCATCCCACCATCCGCCGGCACGGCCGGCCGGTTGCCATCCACTCCCCGAAGGACGCAGCGAAGGCCGGCATCGTCTATCTGACGGAAGACCGCAAGGGCAGGGGCCTGCTGCTCAACATGCAGTTGCGCCCCAACGTGACCCTGCTGGCGCTCGACCGCTTCTCCCGCGTGCTGATCGACCGGAAGGCGGAGGAGGCGGCGCTGGACCGCGCGATCGGCGATTTCGACATCCGCGTCAATAACCGGGAGATGCTGGCCGGCAATCTCAGCGGCGGCAACCAGCAGAAGCTGCTTCTGGCAAAGACCATGCAGGTGGAGCCGGAGATCGTCATCATCGACGAACCGACGCGCGGCATCGACATCGGCACCAAGCAGCAGATCTACGGCTTCATCCATCGGCTGGTGGAGGAAGGAAAGTCCTGCATCGTCATTTCGTCGGAGATGCAGGAGATCATCGGCCTCTGCCACCGCGTCCTGGTGATGCGCGAAGGGCGCATAACCGGAGAGCTGACGGGAGCCGAAATCGAGGAACAGGAAATCGTGCGCTACGCCACGGGCTTGAAAGGGGGGCGCAAGGATGCCGTCGCTTACGCTTAACGGAGGCAAGCGGAAGGGCTGGTCCTTCGACCTGAAGGTATACGGCCCCCTGCTGGCGCTCCTCCTGCTGGTCCTGCTGGGCGCGGCCATGCATCCGGCCTTCCTCAGCTACGCCAACATCACCAATATCCTGACTCGCAGCGCCTTCATCGGCATCATCGCCGTGGGCGCCACCTTCGTCATCACCTCCGGCGGGCTGGACCTTTCCGTCGGCTCGATGGCGGCGTTCATCTCCGGCGTCATGATCGTCGTCATGAACGCGGTGATGGTCGGCATGGGACCGGGCTGGTCGACCGTGATGGTCGGGATCCTGGCCTCCCTCGCGCTCGGCTTCGTCGCCGGGTCGATCAACGGGCTGGTGACCACGCGGGGCAAGATAGAGGCGTTCATCGTCACACTGGGGACGATGGGCATCTTCCGGTCGCTCGTCACCTACATGGCAGACGGCGGTACGCTGTCCCTGGCCTTCGAGGTGAGGGAGACCTACCGGCCGGTCTACTATGACGGCATCCTGGGCGTGCCCTACCCGATCATCGTCTTCGCGGTGGTGGCGATCCTGGGGGAGATCGCGATGACGCGGACCCGGTTCGGCCGTCACTGCTCGGCCATCGGCTCGAACGAGCAGGTGGCCCGCTACTCCGCCATCCATGTCGATAACGTCCGGACGCTGACCTACATCCTCCAGGGCCTCTGCGTCGCCATGGCGACCATCGTCTACGTGCCGCGCCTGGGATCGGCCTCGGCCTCGACCGGCGTCCTTTGGGAGCTTGAGGCCATCGCCGCCGTCATCATCGGCGGCACGGTGCTGAAGGGCGGCTACGGCCGGGTCTGGGGCACCGTCGTCGGCGTCCTGATCCTCAGCCTGATCGACAATCTGCTGAACCTGACCGAAGCGATCAGCCCCTACCTCAACGGGGCGATCCAGGGCGTCATCATCATCGTCGCCGTGCTGCTCCAACGCGGCAAGGCGGCCAGCCGCTAAACCACCAGGACGGGACCGCCCCGGCGCAACCCGCCCGCAACGCCAACGCATCCGTAACCAACTGGATAAGAAGAGGGAGGAACTATCAGATGATCACCATGAAACGGGCCGCGATGGCGGCCATTGTCGGCGGCCTCGCCTGGTCGGGCGCGGCCGTCGCCCAGGAGGAGACGGTGACGATCGGCGTCTCCATCCCCGCCGCCACCCATGGCTGGACCGGCGGCGTGAACTACCATGCACAGGAAGCGATCGACAGCTTGTCGGAACAGCATCCGAACCTGGAGTTCGTGCTGTCGGCCGCGCCCGACGCGTCCCAGCAGGTCAACGACCTTGAGGACATGGTGGCGATCCACCAGATCGACGCGCTGGTCATCCTGCCGTTCGAATCCGACCCGCTGACCGGGCCGGTCGCGCGGGTCAAGGAATCCGGCGCCTTCATCACCGTCGTCGACCGCGGCCTGACGCGGGAGGGGATCGAGGATGTCTACGTCGCCGGCAACAACCCAGAAATGGGCCGCGTGTCCGCCGAATATATCGCCGGGGAACTGGGCGGCCAGGGCAAGATCGTCGTGCTGCGGGGCATCCCGACCGTCGTCGACAATCAGCGCGTGGATGCATTCATGGAGGTGATCGAGGGCACCGACATCGAGGTGCTGGGCATGGAGTACGCCAACTGGAACCGCGATGACGGGTTCGAGGTGATGCAGGACTTCCTGTCCCAGTTCCCTGAGATCGACGCCGTCTGGGCGCAGGACGACGACATCGCGCTCGGCGTCATCGAGGCCGTCCGCCAGGCCGACCGCACCGACGAGATGTTCATCGTCGGCGGCGCCGGCATGAAGCAGATGATCGAGCGGGTGATGGAAGGCAATGAGTTGACTCCTGTCGACGTGCTGTACCCGCCCGCGATGATCGCCACCGCGATCCAGGTGACGGCGCTGAAATACACCGCCGGCGTGCCGATCGAGGGCGAATACATCCTGGCCTCGCCGCTGATCACGCCTGAGAACGCCGAGCAGTACTACTACCCCGACTCGCCGTTCTGATCCGAAGGGAAGGGGGAGGCGGCAGTCGCCGTCTCCCCACCCCGAGACCACGCATACCGGAAGAAGCTTCATGAAGACGATCAAGGGACCGGCGATCTTCCTCGCCCAGTTCGCCGGCGACGAAGCGCCGTTCGACAGCCTGGATTCCATCGCCGGCTGGGCGGCGGGACACGGCTACAGGGGCGTGCAGATCCCGTCCTGGGACGGCCGGCTGTTCGACCTCGCCAAGGCCGCGGAAAGCACGGCCTATTGCGACGAGGTGAAGGGCATCCTCGCCGCCCACGATATCGAGCTGACGGAGCTTTCGACCCATCTTCAGGGCCAGCTCGTCGCCGTCCACCCGGCCTACGACACCGCCTTCGACGGCTTTGCACCAGCCAGCGTCCACAACAATCCCAAGGCGCGGCAGGAATGGGCGGTCGACCAGCTCATGAAGGCGGCGAAGGCGTCGCGGAACCTCGGGCTGACCGCGCACGCCACCTTCTCCGGCGCGCTCGCCTGGCCCTATCTCTACCCCTGGCCGCAGCGGCCGCCGGGGCTGATCGAAACGGCGTTCGACGAACTGGCGCGCCGCTGGACACCGATCCTCAACGCCTTCGACGAGGCCGGGGTCGATCTCTGCTACGAAATCCATCCCGGCGAAGACCTCTTCGACGGCGCGACGTTCGAGATGTTCCTTGAGCGGGTGAAGAACCATCCGCGCTGCAACATCCTCTATGATCCCAGCCACTTCGTCCTGCAACAGCTTGATTATCTTGACTATATCGATATCTACCATGACCGGATCAGGATGTTCCACGTCAAGGATGCGGAGTTCAACCCGACCGGCCGGCAGGGTGTCTATTCCGGCTTCCAGTCGTGGGCCGATCGCGCCGGGCGGTTCCGTTCTCTGGGCGACGGGCAGGTCGATTTCTCGTCCATCTTCTCCAAGCTGACCCGCCACGGCTTCGACGGCTGGGCGGTGCTGGAATGGGAATGCTGCCTGAAGGACAGCGAGCAGGGGGCCGCCGAGGGGGCGGACTTCATCCAGGCG
The DNA here is from genome assembly GCF_039839375.1 of Inquilinus sp. CAU 1745. NCBI lineage: Bacteria > Pseudomonadati > Pseudomonadota > Alphaproteobacteria > Rhodospirillales > Rhodospirillaceae > Inquilinus > Inquilinus sp. CAU 1745. The sequence continues at coordinate 92,164 of NZ_JBDOQU010000011.1, read as the reverse complement.
CACATCATCAACGTCGCCGCCCGCGCCTTCGACGATTTCGCCGCTTCTGGGACGGACGAAGCGGCCAACCGCAGGATGCTGGGGATCGGCTGAGGGCCGGCTGCAAGAAACGATGGGAGAGCATTGATGGCGATCGAGGGCAGCAGACAGGGCGGCGTCGGCCGCCGCATTCGGCTCGGCATGGTCGGCGGCGGGCGGGGCGCCTTCATCGGCGCCGTCCACCGCATCGCCGCCCGGCTGGACGACCGGTATGAGCTGGTGGCCGGCGCGCTGGCGTCCGACCCCGTTCGTGCCAGGGAATCGGCCGCCGACCTGCATATCGCGCCGGATCGCGCCTATGGCGATTTCCAGGCGATGGTGGAGGGGGAGAAGGCGCGCGAGGACCGGATCGACGCGGTCGCCATCGTCACCCCCAACCATGTCCACCACGCGCCTGCCAAGGCGTTCCTGGAGGCGGGGTTCCACGTCATCTGCGACAAGCCGCTGACCAACACGCTGGACGATGCGCTCGACCTCGTCTCCACCGTCCGGCGGACCGGCAGGATCTTCGGCCTGACCCACAACTACACCGGCTATCCCATGATCCGGCAGGCGCGGGAGATGATCGCGGCCGGGGAGCTGGGGGAGATAAGGCTGATCCAGGCGCAGTACGCGCAGGACTGGCTGGCCACCAAGGTGGAGGATACCGGGCTGAAGCAGGCGGCCTGGCGCACCGACCCCGCGCGCAGCGGCCCCGCCGGCTGCGTCGGCGATATCGGCACCCACGCCTACAACCTCGCCGCTTTCGTCAGCGGGCTGGACTGCACCCATCTGGCCGCCGACCTCTCGACCTTCATCGAGGGTCGGGCGCTCGACGACAACGCCCACATGATGCTGCGCTATGGCAACGGCGCGCGCGGAATGCTGTGGGCAAGCCAGGTGGCGGTCGGGAACGAGAACGGGCTGTCGCTCCGTATCTACGGCTCGAAGGCCGGGATCGAATGGCATCAGGAGCAGCCGAACCATCTGCGCTTCGCCGTTCATGGCAAGCCGCCGCAGCTCATCACCCGCAACGGCCCTGGCGCGGGCGACGCCGCCGGCCGCGCCAGCCGCGTGCCCTCGGGCCATCCGGAGGGTTATCTGGAGGGCTTCGCGCAGATCTATACCGATCTCGCGGAGCAGATCTCCGCCCGGATAGAGGGTCGCGCGCCCGATCCTGCCGCGCTGCTGGTCCCGACCGTGGAGGATGGCGCGAAGGGCGTGAAGTTCATCGGCGCGGCGGTCCAGTCCAACCGTGAGAACGGCGCCTGGGTGGAAACGACGCTTCCGCTCTGACCTGATCCGTTTCCGGAGAACCGGCCCTTGTTCCATCTCGGCATCGATCTCGGCACGTCCGGCGTCAAGGTCGTCCTGATCGACGGCGACCAGGCGATCGTCGACCAGGCGACCGCGCCGCTCCGCGTGTCGCGTCCCCATCCGCTCTGGTCGGAGCAGGATCCCGACAATTGGCAGCGGGCCGCCGACGCCGCGATGGCGGAGCTGAAATCCCGCCGGGGAAGGGAGCTTTCGGGCGTCGGCGGGATCGGTCTGTCCGGCCAGATGCACGGCGCGACGCTGCTGGATTCCGAAGACCGGCCGCTGCGCCCCGCCATCCTGTGGAATGACGGACGCAGCGGCGCGGAATGCGCGGAGCTTGAAAGGCGGGAGCCGCGCTCCCGCGCCATCACCGGCAATCTCGCCATGCCGGGCTTCACCGCGCCGAAGCTGCTGTGGGTCGCCAGGAATGAACCCGATATCTTCGCTCGCACCGCCAAGGTGCTGTTGCCGAAGGATTATCTCCGCCTGCGTATGACCGGCCGCCATGCCTCGGACCTGTCCGACAGCGCCGGGACGCTGTGGCTGGATGTCGGCGCGCGACGCTGGTCGGACGCCATGCTGGCGGCGACCGGCCTGAAGCTTTCCGCGATGCCGGAACTGTTCGAAGGCAGCGACCCCACGGGAACGCTGCTGCCGGAAGTGGCGCGCACCTGGGGCGTGCCGGAGACGGCCGTGGTCGCCGGCGGCGCGGGGGACAATGCGGCGGGCGCAGTCGGGGTCGGCGTCATCCAGCCCGGCTCCGCCTTCCTGTCGCTCGGCACGTCGGGCGTCCTGTTCGCCGCCAATGACGGCTTCCACCCGAACCCCGAACAGGCGGTTCACGCCTTCTGCCATTGCCTGCCCGCCACCTGGCACCAGATGTCGGTGATGTTGAGCGCGGCGTCCTGCCTCTCCTGGGCCCGGGCCGCGACGGGCGCGGAAAGCGAAGCCGCCCTGTTGGCGGAAGCGGAGGCGGCGGACCGCGATGTCGGCCGGCTGCTCTTCCTGCCCTATCTTTCCGGCGAACGGACGCCCCACAACGATCCCTCCGCCACCGGTGTTTTCTTCGGCATCACCCACGAAACCTCCCGCGCCGACCTGACGCGGGCGGTACTGGAAGGCGTCGCCTTCGCCTGCGCCGACGGGCTGGACGCCCTGATCCAGGCAGGAACCAGCGTCGACCGGCTGTCGGTCATCGGCGGCGGCGCGCGCTCGCCCTTCTGGGGCCGCATCCTGGCCGCCGCGCTCGACCGGCCGCTGCTCTATCACAAGGGCGGCGATCTCGGCCCCGCCTTCGGCGCCGCCCGGCTGGGTCGGCTGGCCGCCACGGGCGAGGACCCAGCCGCCCTCTGCCACGCCCCTCCGGTTGATTTCACCATCGACCCCGATCCGGCATTGGTCGACCGCTATGCCGGCCGCATGGCTGAGTTCCGTGACCTCTACCGAGCCCTGAAGCCGCGTTTCGCGGCCGCAATCTGAACTCCCCCAACCGAGGCTGTCATGAGCACCCCCTTCTTTCCCAATGTCGAAAAGATCGCCTACAAGGGTCCGGAATCGCGCGATCCTCTGGCTTTCCGCTTCTACGATCCCGACCGCATGGTCATGGGCAAGCGGATGGAGGACCATCTGCGCGTCGCCGTGGCCTACTGGCACAGCTTCTGCTGGCCCGGCGCGGACATGTTCGGCGCCGGCACGCTCGACCGCCCCTGGCAGGCGGCCGACGACCTTTCCCATGCCGAAGCCAAGCTGAAGGTGGCGTTTGAGTTCTTCGAGAAGCTGGGCGCGCCCTTCTACTGCTTCCACGATGTCGACGCCGTGCCGCTGGGCGACACGCTGGCGGAGGGCCGCCGCAACCTCGACCGCATCGCCGGTCTGATGGAGGCGGAGATCGCGCGGACCGGCGTTCGGCTGCTGTGGGGGACCGCCAATCTGTTCTCCCACCCGCGCTACATGGCCGGGGCGGCAACCAATCCCGATCCTGAGGTCTTCGCCTTCGCCGCGGGCCAGGTTCGCAACATCCTGGAAACCACCCACCGCCTGAACGGTGAGAACTACGTTCTGTGGGGTGGCCGGGAGGGTTACGACACGCTCCTCAACACCGACATGAAGCGGGAAGTCGACCAGTTCGGCCGCTTCCTCTCCATGGTCGTCGAGCACAAGCACAAGATCGGCTTCAAGGGCGCGATCCTGATAGAGCCCAAGCCGATGGAGCCGACCAAGCACCAGTACGACCACGATTCCGCGACCGTCCACGCCTTCCTTCAGAAATACGACCTGATGGGGGAGGTGAAGCTGAACATCGAGGTCAACCACGCGACGCTCGCCGGCCATTCCTATGAGCATGAGATCGTCTATGCGATCGCCAACGACCTGATGGGCTCCTTCGACATCAACCGGGGCGATCCGCAGAATGGCTGGGACACCGACCAGTTCCCCAACGATCCCGCCGAAGCGGCGCTCGCCCTCTATCACATCCTGAACGCCGGCGGCTTCACCACCGGCGGCTTCAACTTCGACGCCAAGATCAGGCGGCAATCAATTGATCCGGAAGATTTGTTCTATGCCCATATCGGCGGCATGGATACGCTGGCGCGCGGCCTCCTGGCGGCGGAGAAGATGATCGAAGAGGGCGATCTCGCCCGGTTCCGGGATGAACGGTACGCCGGCTGGGACGGGCCGCTGGGGCGTGACATCATGGGCGGCGGCAAGTCGCTGGCCGACATCGCCGACCATGCGGAACAGGAAAACCTCCGGCCGACGCCGAAATCCGGCCGCCAGGAACTGCTGGAGAACATCGTCAACCGCTACGTCTGAGTCCAAGTCAGTCCGTTAATCTACTGTCTCCGCCAGATACAGAAGATCCATCGGCGGGAAAAGGTTCAGCTTCTCCGCGACGGCGAGGTTGATCACCACGGCGAAGTCCGTCATCCGGAGGACCGGCAAATCGCCGGGGCTTGCTCCGCCTATGAGAATTCGCTCGGCCTGACGGCCGGCGAGGCGGCCGACATCATAATAGCGCGAGGCGACGGAGATCAGCGCATCGGCGTCTCGCACAAGCTGTTCATAGGGGCTGAGGAACGGAATGCCGTTTTCCACGGCGGCGGTGGTGAATATGGAGCCATTCTCCAGAAGGAACGAGGACGAACCAAGGTAGATGAAATCGACCTTCTCGGATTTCAGTTGGGCCACCATCGAGGCGATGTCGCCGGGGCGCGGCGCGCCATCGTCTCCGAGGGGCAGTTCGAGGGCGACCAGTTCGAAATCCATTGCTTCGGCCAGTTCGGCCATCTCGTCACGTTTGACGACGGAGTTTCTTTCGTTGGCGTTGTAGAGCATTCCCAGCCGCTGGAACTCCGGGTGGTAGCTGCGGATCGTCTGAATGGTCACCTGTTCGGGCATGCGGTTGTAGGTGCCGGTCATGTTGGACCGTCCGGTTCGTTCCAGGCTTTCGACGATGCCCGAACCGACAGGGTCGGCCACGATCATGAACACCTGGGGGATATCGTTGTTGAAAGTCGGGTTGTCCCGGTCCGCCAGGGTTCCGGCGATCCCGCGCGTGACGCTTGTGCCCCAGGTCAGGATCAGGTCGACATCGGCGTTTCTCGCATCTTCCAGGAAGCCGGGAATCGTCTCCTTCTGCTGACCGGCGTCCCGCATCAGGAATTCTGCCGGCACGCCCTGCTCGTCCAGGTAATCCTTGAAGCCCTGGCAGGCTTCCTCGCATCCACGCCAGGTCACGATCATGATTTTGTAATCCTCAGCGGACGCGGAACCGGCCAGACTCGCCAGGGCGGCGATCGCGATTATCATTGAACGCCACATGGGTTTCCTCCTTCGTGGTGATGTTGAGCAGGGCCGAGCGCCGCCATCCCCCCAGATGGACGATGGCGAACGCTGCAGAGCCCGTGAGTATGATCATTCCCAGCCCGGCGACCGCCGGTTCCGCGCCGATGGCGGAAAGATAGAGCGCGCAACAGGTCAGGCCGGACAGTGCGCCCAATCGCTCGACCAGGCGGAGCGCGCCAAGATTTCGGGAGGAACCTCCCGTCAGTCTGACCGCCAGCGCGTATTGCGGCGCCCGGATCAGCGTATGACCCAGACCAAGCCCCGCGACGCAGACCGTGACCGCCCACAGCCCTTCCCAGATGCCGATGGAGAGGAGCGCCAGGCCGGACACGACAGAGCCCATGATGATGAAGGCAGCCGGTCCTACCCTGCCGTCGGAAAGTCTGGTGACTGTCGGACCGAGAAGGACCACCGCGAAATAATAGAGCATCACGACGCGGGCGATGTCCGACGCGCCGTAGCCCATGCCGGCGAGCATGATGGGCGTGAGATACCAGATGAAGATCGCCGTCGATGCGTTCATCGGCGCCACGATCCCGAAAAGAAGTGCCAGGAACAAAGGCCGCCCACCGCGACCGCCACTTGTGAAATTCGCCGGAACGCGGGCCTCGGTCGCCGGATCTCCGGCCCTGCCCGACATTGAAACCATCCCCAGGATTCCAGACAGGATTGCGATACTGGCGCCCACGTAAAGCGCAGCTTCGAATCCGAAGCGGCCCGCGACTACGCCGCCCAGCGCCGAGCCGCAGAAGACGCCGCCGAAAATCACCGCGATGAAGGCGCCGGCGGGACGTGCGCTGCCGCCGTCCCTGGCGGCGCGGAAGGCATATTCCTGACAGGCGATGGTCGCCGCGGCGTATGACACGCCGGTCAGCGCGCGCCAGCCGGTGATCGAAGACAGGGTCTCCGACATCCCCATTCCCACCAGGGCGAGCACGGTAGGCGGGACAGCGGCCAGAAACAGGACCCTTGGTCCGAAGCGTCGCGCCAGGCGGCCGCCGAACGGAGACAGCGCCGCCACCGCGACAAGATAAACCATGAGAGGGGCGGCGGCGGCCAGTTCGGGCGAAACCCAGTCCGGCCGCGCGGCGGTCCCGGAATAGAGGGGCAGGAATGAAGCGGTGATCTCGGCCGCGAGCGAGAAGAAGAACAGTGTCAGCCGGATGTCGTTGAATTCGGAGAGGCGGAGCCACACCGGCCGGCCCTCTGCGATTTTCACGCCGGCGTCACTTACCATCCGGGCGCGTGCCGCGTCGGGGAACATGGCCAGCCGCTCCGCCAGATCGTTCGCCTGGTCGTTGAGCCTGACGGCGGTGCGACGGAAGACGGAAAGGCCACTTGGCCGGATGCGATGCAGGAAGATGCCCTGGCCTTGCTCATCCAGAAGACCAAGAACGCGATCGAGGGGTTTTCCAACGGAGGCGATGGTAACCACCAGCACCAACTCGACGGCGAACACCATCGCGATGAGGGCGATGACCAGGATGTCCAGAAAGACCTCGCGCAGCCGCGTCTCCACGAATTGCGGGTTGACCTCGACGATGACCGATCCCACCAGTTGGTTGCGATCCAGAATGGGCAACGAGAAGGCGTTCTTGCCGACCGAGATCACTTGACCGAGACCGGCCCGTTGCAGGAACGAAGGCGATTCCTGGCTCTGCACCTCGGCGATCGTCAATCCGGAGGCTGTGTTGATCGCAATGCGGTCGACCTCCGCGAATTTCCGCAAGGTCTCCGTCAGATGCTGGCTCAGCCCCTCCAGCCGTTCGAGGGGGATTCCAAGTTCCAGTCCGCGTTCGACATCGCTGCGGACGATGGTCCCGATGAGCCGGGTCCTGTTGGCTACCTCGGGCTCCACGGAGCGGTCGAAGGCGATCATAGCCACCAGCCCGAGGGCAAGGACCGACATGGTTGTGATAACCGTCAGCGTCGCAACCAGGCGCGCCCGCATTCCCGCCAGGTTGATTGGGCCAGGGCGGGCCTTCATCGCTCTGCCTCCCTGGCCGCCATTTCCCGCCCTACCGCGCGGTATTTCCGATCGGCCGCATCGAGCAGAAGGCGGAGCTCTCCGGCATTCTCCTGCGCGCTCGGCGACCGTCTCCTCGCGGCCGCGCTGCGCCATGAATCCCTTTCGAAATCCGCGACGGCCTCGTCGATGGATTCGAAGGCGGCAAGCTGCCTTCGCAGGCCGAGGCGCAGAAGAATGCCACTGAGGATGGAGGTCGCGCCCAGCAGCGCCATTGCGGCTATCGCCAGTTCGGCGCCCATGGCCCGGACGTTGATGATGTTTTCCCTGGATGGGTAAACGACGACAATGCCGCCCGCGCTTCGGCCGGCGGGCCCGGCGATGTCGACGCCGCTGAGGAAGCCGTTGTCGGTCTCCCGGTGCCACGGGGCGCCATCGGCTTGATTATAGGCGGCAATTGCGACTGGCGGGATCGTGGCGGGAGGCGTCGCTTCGGTTGAATGGATGGTCCGCCCCTCGACGTCGAACACATGGATGGCGGTGATGAGTTCGTCAGTCTGCCGCGCGCGCTCCAACAGGGCGGCGGCGTTTCGAACAGCCGAGAGCGGCAGGTTGATTTGCGCGGCGGTCGCGAAGGGCGCAACCGTTCGGTCGGCCAGGACCGTCAGGCGTTCCCCGGCCAGGGCTGAGTGGATCTGATCGAATTGCAGCGTGGCGAGACCGACGAAAACCGCCAGCACCGCGGTATTGACGATCAGAACCGCTGCCCAGATGCGCCAGAAAAGCGCCATTCCCACCCCGCCCTTAAAAGCTCAACTCGAGAGGAGGTGAGCGGTCCAGTGGCCAGTGATTCTGTCCGGTTGCGACTCTGGGGGGAGGGCGCGTGCCTCAAATTGAGGCTATTTGTATAAAATACGAACAATCGGTATTGCGCAAGCGATCTGACGGATTACAAATGCGCGCTGATCGAGACTTTCATTCGCCAATAACGGCCGGTTGACGCCGCTACCCGTCGCCGGCCTACCGCTGGTCCAGTTGCAGCTCGATCCGCCGGTTCCGTTCATAGGCTTCCGGCGTGTTCGCGGGGTCCAGCGGCTGGTTGTCCGCGAAGCCCGCCGCCGCCAGCCTTTCCGGCGGCACGCCCTGGTCGATCAGGAACTGCACGACCTCGATCGCCCGTGCGGTCGAAAGCTCCCAGTTCGACCGGAATTCCGGCGTGCTGATCGGCCGCCGGTCGGTATGGCCGTCGACCCGCAACAGCCAGTCCACCTCCTCGGGGAATTCCTCGGCGAGATTCATCAACTCGTCGGCCAGTTCCGCCAGCCGCTCCCGTCCGCCGGGCTGGAGCGTCGCGGAGCCGGAGGGGAACAGCACCTCCGATTGGAAGACGAAGCGGTCGCCGACGATCCTTATGTCCTCGCGATCGCCCAGAACCTCCCGCAGCCGCCCGAAGAATTCCGAACGGTAGCGGTTCAGCTCCTCCACGCGGCGGATCAGCGCCTGGTTCAGCCGGGCGTTCAGGTTCGCGATCTCGATATCCTGGTCGCCGACCTCCGCCTCGGACGCCTCCAGCGCCGCCTGCACCCGCCCCAGCCGGTCGCGCAGCGCGGCGATCTGGTCGTTGAGCAGCGCCACCTGCGCCTGCTGCTCCGAGGTCAGCTCCATCTCCTCGTCGAGCGCCGCTTCGGTGGTGTCGACGGCCGCGACCAGCTCCTCGATGCGGATGTCCTGCTCATCGATCTCCCGCTGGGCCAGCGCCGTCCTCTCCTCGGCGTCGCTCAATTGAGTCTCCAGCGCCTGGGAGCGGTCCCGCGCGGCCGTCAGGTCGGCCAGCAGCGCGTCCCGCTGCTCCTCGCTCAGCCGCAGCTCCACCGTCGCCGCCTCGGCCTCCTGGCGCGCCTGCTCCAGCTCCGCCCTCAGCGCCTCGGTCTCCTCCGCGGCTTCCGCCTCCGCAAGCTGGCGGGACCGCTCCAGGGCGGCGACCTGAAGCTCCAGATCCTCCCGCACGGCCCGAAGCGCCTGGATATCGTTCTGCAGGCTCGCGATCTCCGACAGGCGAAGCTCCAGCGTCTCGCGGTCGGCCTCGATGCTCGTGTAGGCGTCGGCCAGCCGCGCGTCCAGCTCAGCCTGCTCCGCCTCCATCGAATCACCCCGCGCGATCGCGGCGGCAAGCCGTGCTGATAGCGCGTCGCGTTCGTCCGCCACCGAATCCAGCTCCCGCCCCAGCGCGTTGCGCTCCGCGACGGCGGCCTGGAGGTCGGCTGAAAGCTGCGCGTACCGGATCTCCAGCTCCTCACTGGCCGACCGTTCCAGGTCCAGCAGGTCGGCCAATTCCGCGATCTGGGAATTCAACTGGGTGAGGCGCTGGTCCTGGCCGGTGATCGTGTTGGTCAGGAAGAACTGCGCGACGAAGAAGATCATGAGGGTGAAGGTCACCACCATGATCAGCGACGACAGCGCGTCCACATAGCCGGGCCATATGTCGATGGCGGTCCGGTTCGCTCTGCGGGCTGAAATGGCCATCGAATGCTATTCCGTCACCGGGGCTGGGCGGGCTCTTCGGCCAGCGCGGCGATGGTGCGGGCAAGAAGCTTGATCTCGCTCCTTATCTCCGTGACCGTCTGGTCGCGGCCGACGCCCAGCTCCTCATGCACCCGCCTGACATAGAGGTCCAGGCTGCGGATGTGCTGGCGGGTCGCCTCGTCCACCCCCAGCCCGCCCTGGCTTGCGGCGTCGGACAGCCGGATCAGCACCGGCTTCAGCTCCATCTGGCTTTCCGCCAGCTTGACCATCAGCGTCTGCTCCGCGCGCATCTGGTCGCTCAGCGTCGACAGCCTCTCGGTAAGCTGCGTCAGCGAATGGTTGGCCTGCCGCCGCCCTTCCTCGTTCTGCGACATGGTGCGCTGGAGAGCTTCCAGATTCTCGGCCGTCTGCTCGACCAGCCCCTGGAGATAGGCCGGGACGGAGGTTTCGCCTTCCCCGATCGGCCCGCCGCCGGTCAGCCGGGCCGCGCCGGACAGCCAGTCCTCCAACTCGTTATAGAACCGGTTCTGCGCCTGTCCCGCCTGAAGATCGAGAAAGCCGAGCGCGAGCGAGCTGGACAGGCCGAACAGCGAGGCGGAGAAGGCTGTGCCCATTCCGGCTAGTGGTTCCTGCAACCCCTCCCGGAGGCCGGTGAAGATGGAGGAGGCGTCGCCGCTCTGCATGTCCAGCGCGCCGATCACGCCGGCGACGGATCCGATGGTTTCCAGAAGCCCCCAGAAGGTGCCCAGCAGCCCCAGGAAGATCAGCAGGCTGACGAAGTAGCGGGAGATTTCCCGCCCTTCCTGGAGTCTCGCCTCGATGCCGTCCAGCACCGACCGCATCGACATCGCCGACATGGATATCCGCCCCTGCCGGTCGCCCAGCATCCGCGCCAGCGAGGCCAGCAGGCGGGGCTCCGGCACGCCCGCCGCCGTATGCCGGCCCGACCGCTGCGCCTGATAGGCTTCCAGCCATTGCATCTCGGGCCTGAGATGGAGAACCGACCGGAAGATGTAGACGATCCCCACCACGGCCACCGCCAGGATGACGCCGTTCAGCGCCGGATTGGACATGAACGCGTCGGCCAGGGCCGGCGCCAGCAGCGCCGCGACCACCAGGACGGCGATCACGAACAGGCTCATTCGGGTCAGGTACCGGGTCGGTCGGAACATGGCGTTCGTCTTATCCTGTCAGGTGCGGCCGGTCATTCGGGCGGGGGGCCCGACAGCAGTAGGTCGACGCGATCGCCGGGCGGCTGCGGCGCTGTATCGCCCAGCGCCCTGATGTCGATGCGGGTGCTGCGCACGCCCCGATCCACGAGGAACGTCCTGACGGCGATCGCCCGGTCCAGAGACAGCCGGCGCGCCCGCACGCTCGTCTCGGGGGTGGAGCCCGCATAGGACCGGATCTGGAGACGGATCGTCTCGTCGTTGATCATCCGCTCCGCGATGCCGGTCAGAAGCCGGCCGCCCATCGCGTCGATCGCCGTCGCCCCCGGCACATAGACGATGCGGAAGCCGCCGCCGCCGGGCAGGGTGCCGATCGTCTCCTGCTCTTCCGGTTCTACCGGCTCAGGCGCCGCGAGGGCCTGCGGATCGGGCCGCAACTCCGGCAGGGGCGGGGTCCATTCCGGCTGGGCCCAGACCGCTGGCGCGACAAGGATCGCGGCCATGGCCAGCGCGGGAGCGAGCCGTCGGGCGATAGGTCGCTTCAAGCGGTGTCCGGACATCCGGATGGTCAACGCGGTCCCTTCTGCGCGGTTCACGCCATGGGTGGAATCAGCAGCCGGAAAACCGGCTGGCGGACCATAAACCAGCGCCGCGCCGCGCCACAACCAGTTTGCCGGAAGCTCGCATCCTTCGACGGACTCAGGATAAGGTAGAATCTCATGCTGGACTTGATCCAGCATCCATACGGTGTCGATACCGGCCGGGATGACGTCCGGTCCTTCGCCACCGGTTAAGCGGCCATGGCCTATGGATTCCGGATCAAGTCCGGAATGACCAAAGAGGAAGGTTCTCACCTCGTCAGTCGCGGTCGCCGCCGCCTCTCGCCTTCAGGATGCGGAGCAGCGCCTCGTCGCGCGCGCGTTCAAGGTCCGGGATGGTCGCGCCGCCGGTTTCCTCTTCGACCCCGTCGATCAGCTTCTCCTTCAGACACTCGGTCAGTTTGGGCCGGCCCAGATCCTCCCATCGGCGCTCCTGGCTGGGGCCGAGATGGTCGAGATAGTGGCGTATGCCGCCGCGTCCGCCTCCCAGATGATAGGTCAGGTGCGCGCCCATGATCGACCAGCGCAGCCCCGGCCCTTCACGCAGCGCCGAATCTATGTCGGCGACGGAGGCCACACCCTGCTCCACCAGGTAAACGGCTTCCTGGTAGAGCGCCGAGGAAAGCCGGTTGGCGATGTGCCCCTTCATCTCCTTGTTCAGGCGCACCGGGTGTTTCCCGATCTTCGCGTAGAACGCCATGGCGCGGTCCACGACCGAACGGTCCGGACCGTAGAGTTCGACCAGCGGGATCAGGTGGGGCGGGTTGAAGGGATGGGCAATGATGACCCGGTCCCTGTTCCGGCATTTCCCGGTGATGTCGCTCCACAACAGCGAGGACGTGCTGGACGCGATGATCGCCCGTTCCGGACTCGCTTCGTCCAGCCGGGCCAGCAGGTCGGCCTTCTCCTCCAGCCTCTCGGGCGAATTCTCCTGGATCAGGTCGGCGTCGCGGCAGGCCTCTTCCGGCGCCCCCGCGATGGAAAGCGATCCGTCGCCGTCGAGGCCGATTTCCCTCAAGGTCGGAAGGATATCCCTGATCGGCCGCAGCAGATCGTCCTTGTCGTTCGTGGCGGGATCATAGGCGACGACATCCAGGCCGTTCGCCATGAACAGGGCGGCCCAGCTCAGCCCCACCGTGCCGCAGCCGATGACCGCTACCCTGCCGACCTCGATCACGCCGGGCCGCCTCAGCCCGCTGGCTGGGCTTCAGGGATGGACCTGGCCTTGGCGGCAGATTTCAGCATCTTCGCCACCGGCAGGTGCATGTGCGTATTGGCGGCCAGGATGCTGCGGTTGTTCAGCGGGTCGCGCTTGCCGTTGATCTCGGTCACGTAGCCGCCGGCTTCCGATACCAGGATGATGCCCGCCGCGACATCCCAGGCGTTCAGCCCGGTCTCCCAGAAGGCGTCCAGCCGCCCGGCGGCGACATAGGCCAGGTCCAGCGCCGCTGCGCCCATGCGGCGGATACCGGCGACCTTCGGCAGGATCTCATCCAGCTCGCCCAGGAATTTCGGGATGTCGCCATGGCCCTTGAAGGGCGCGCCGGTGCCGATCAGCGATTCCTCCAGAAGCCGCCGGCCGGACACGCGCAGCCGCCGGTCGACGCCGCCATTGATCTGGACGAACGCGCCCTTGCCCTTCTCGGCGTAGAAAAGCTCGTTGGTGACGGGGTTCATGATGACGCCGGCGGTCACTTCGCCGTTCACCTCGGCCGCGATGGAGATCGCGAAATGCGGGATGCCGTGGAGGAAATTCGTCGTCCCGTCCAGCGGATCGACGATCCAGCGATTGTCGCCGTCCGTGCCTTTGGTCTCGGCGCTTTCCTCCATCAGGAAGCCGAAGCCGGGGCGAGCCTTTGCCAGTTCGGCGCGGATCGTCTTCTCGGCCTTGAAATCGGCTGTCGACACGAAATCCGCCGGCCCCTTCTTCGACACCTGAAGCTGCTCTACCTCGCCGAAATCGCGCACGAGGGCGCGCCCCGCCTTCTCGGCGGCGCGGACCATGACATTGATGGTGGGGGAACGGACGGCCATGTCGGGGGATCAGTCCTTCGCGCGCTCGGAATATGAATTGTCGGCCGTGTTGACCACGATGCGGGTGCCGGATTCGATGTGCGGCGGCACCATGACCCGCACCCCGTTCTCCAGAATGGCGGGCTTGTAGGACGAAGACGCCGTCTGGCCCTTCACCACGGGCTCGGCCTCGACGATCTGCATGGTGACGGTGGCCGGGATCTCCACCGAAAGAGGCGATCCCTCATGCATCGTCACAGTGCAGACCATGCCTTCCTGCAGGAAGACGGCCGGGTCGCCGATCGTGTCGCGCGGGATGGTCGCCTGCTCGAACGTCTCATTATCCATGAAGGTGTAGAGATCGCCTTCGCTGAACAGATACTGCATATCATGCTCGTCCAGACGGGCGCGCTCGACCGTTTCCTGCGTGCGGAAGCGCTGCTGCGTCTTGGTGCCCGTGCGTGCGTCCTTCATCTCGACCTGGATCACCGCATTGCCCTTGCCGGGCTGGATGATGTCGATCTTGGTGACCAGCATCAGCTTGCCCTCGTGCTCCAGCACGTTGCCCGGGCGAATGGTGATGGCGTTGACCTTCATTGAAATCCCTGCTTTTCAGGATGCGGCCGCGCGGGATCGTGAAAAGTCCGGCGCGAAATCGGCGCGGAACCTAACAGCAAGCCCCGCGCAAGGCAATTGGAACAGGACAGGATGCAGCCCCGCAAACCCCGCGCGCCCTGGTGGCGGCCGGATCGCTACCAGCCCAGGCGGGAGGATCTCCTGGCCCGGTCGCGCATGCAGCGCGCGCTGCGCGATTTCTTCGATGCCATGGATTTCCTTGAGGTCGACACGCCCGCGCTCCAGGTCTCGCCGGGGCTGGAGCCGCACCTCCAGGCCTTCCGGACGGAATTGCGCGGGCCGCATCCGGACGACCGGCGGCCGGTCTTCCTCCACACCAGCCCCGAATTCGCGATGAAGAAGCTGCTGGTCGCGGGGCTGCCGCGCATCTACCAGCTCTCCCATGTCTTCCGGAACGCCGAGCGGTCCACGACCCACCATCCCGAATTCTCGATGCTGGAATGGTATAGGGTCCGGGAGGGGTACGAGGCGCTGATCGAGGATTGCCGGGGCCTGCTCCGCGCCACGCTCCGCGCGTCGGGCCATGACCGCTTCCGGCGCGGCGGGCTGGAGGCCGACCCCTTCGCCCCATGGCAGATCCTCACCGTCGCGGAGGCGTTCGAGACTTATGCCGGGATCGACCTCCTGGCGACCGCGCCCGATCCCCACGCCCCGGACGTCGCGCTGCTGGACCGCCAGTCCGCCGCCATCGGCATCCCGGCGCGCGAGGGCGACCGGTGGGACGACCTCTTCTTCCGAATCTTCCTCGAGAAGATCGAGCCCTTCCTGGGCGTCGGCGCGCCGACCGTGCTGAAGGATTATCCAATCTCCATGGCCGCCCTCTCCCGGCCGAAACCGGAGGATGGCCGGCTGGCGGAGCGGTTCGAACTCTATGTCTGCGGGCTGGAACTGGCCAACGCCTTCGGAGAGCTGACGGAACCGGGGGTTCAGCGCGCCCGTTTCGTCGCGGACATGGATCTGAAGGAACGGCTTTACGGCGTGCGCTATCCGATAGACGAGGATTTCCTGGCCGCGCTCGATCACGGCCTGCCGGAAAGCTCAGGCATCGCGCTCGGCTTCGACCGGCTGGTCATGCTGGCGACCGGGGCCGCGGACATCGAGGACGTGATCTGGGCGCCGGTAGCGGATTGACGACGCCTTTTCTACCGGAGACGCTGAGGCGATGAGCTTGCATCCCGAATCCCTGGCCTATGTGAAGGCCGTGGACGCCTGGCTGGCGGAGCGGAGCCTGCCGCCGCTCCACAGGATGGGCCCGGCCAAGGCGCGGGAAATCGCGCATGAGGTGATCCTGGAGGACCGGCCGCCGCTGGAGCCGGTGGATTGGGTGGAGGATCACATGGTCCCGGCCCGGTCCGGCCCGCGCCGCGTCCGCATCGTCAAGCCCCGCACGGCCCATGGTTGCCCGCTGCCGGTGGCGCTCTACTTCCATGGCGGCGGCTACGTCATCGGCGGCATCGACGAGAGCGAGCATGAGGCGCGGCGTCTGGCCCAGCGCCTGCCGGCGCTTGTCGTCTCCGCCAGCTACAGGCTGGCTCCGGAACATCCCTTCCCGGCGGCGGTGGAGGATGGTTACGACGCGCTGATGTGGATCGCCCACCACGCCCACGCCTATGGCGGCGACGCCCGGCGGATCATGGTCGGCGGATGCAGCGCGGGAGCCGGCCTGGCCGCTGCCGTGACGCGCCTTTCGGTGACGGAGAACGGCCCGCCGGTCGCGCTCAACTACCTTCTCTGTCCGTGGCTGGACCTCACGCTCGACGAGCCATCGGTCGACGAGCATGCCGAGGGCACGAACCTGACGCGGGAGGAGCTGGACTGGTTCGCCCGCTGCTATCTGGGCACGACCGGGCAGCCGGGGGACCCGCTGATCTCCCCCTCCCTCCACGCCGTGCCGCGCGGCATGCCGCCGACGGTGATCCTGGCCGCCGAATGCGACCCTCTGCGGGACGAGGCGGCGCGCTACGCCGAAGCGCTGCGCGATGCGGGAACTGAGGTCGTCCACCATGTCGCGCCCGGCATGATCCATGGCTTCAACATGCTGCTCCACGCGATCCCGGAGGGCGACCGTCATGTGAAGCAGGCGGAAGCCGCGATCCGCCGGCTGGCGCGCGGCTGATGGCCTGCTTCGTCTGCACTGCCTGCGGGGTCCAGTTCGCCGACAGCGGCGACCGTCCGCCCGCGCGCTGCCCGATCTGCGAGGATGAAAGGCAGTTCCTGCCGCCGGGCGGCCAGTCCTGGACGAGTCTGGACGATCTCCGGCGCGACCGCCGCAACGCCTTCGAACGGCATGAGACGGGCCTCTACGGCATTGCCACCGTGCCGGACTTCGCCATCGGCCAGCGCGCGCTGCTGGTCCGCGCCGCCGGCGGCAACGTGCTGTGGGACTGCATCACCCTGCTGGACGACGCCACGATCGACATCGTGACCGCCTTGGGCGGCGTCGACGCGATCGCCATCTCCCATCCGCACTTCTATTCCGCGATGGTGGAGTGGAGCCGTGTCTTCGACGCGCCCATCCACCTGCATGAGGACGACCGGGAATGGGTGATGCGGCCGGACCCGGCGGTCCGCTTCTGGGGCGGCGACCGGCTGGAACTGGAGGAGGGGCCGACCCTCATCCGCTGCGGCGGCCATTTCGAGGGCAGCGCCGTCCTCCACTGGCCGGAGGGGGCGGAGGGCAGGGGCGTCCTCATGACCGGCGACACCGCCGCGATCGCGGAGGATACGAACTGGGTCAGCTTCATGCGCAGCTATCCCAACCGCATACCGCTTCCCGCCGCGACCGTCCGCACGATCGGCGAAAGGCTGAAGCCGCTCTCCTACGACCGCCTCTATGGCGGCTTCCGGGGCAAGCGGATCGCGCACGGGGCGAAGGACGCCGTCCGCCGCTCCATCGACCGCTATCTCAACGCGCTGGAGGACTGACAGGGTTCCTTATCGTCCTCATGGTGAGCCTGTCGAACCATGCGGGCACACACCTTTCGACAGGCTCAAGGTGAGGAAGAAAGGCAAGAGTGGCTTGCCCCATTGGTTATTCCGGTGAAGGTCGCCCGGCATCGACTCCGTATGGATGCTGGATCAGGTCCAGCATGACGTTGTTTTTATTGGTCATTCCGGACTTGATCCGGAATCCATAGGCCGTTGCCGCTTCGCTGGCGGCGAAGAACCGGGCACGGCCCGGCCCGCCGTCACAGGAAAGCGCGGACGCCCTCGGCTGGCCCCGCGGAATTCCCCCAGACCGCATCGTCCAGCGCCAGGAAATCGGCTTTTCCGAAGGCAGGCCCGGTTTCCGGTGTGATCCCGCCATAGGCGACGCAGGGTATCTCGAACAGGTCGGCCCACCAGTCGATCAGCTCCGCATCGGCCGCGAAGCCGACGAAATCCGCGCCTCGCTCCCCTGCGGTCATGGCGTCGTGACGGCTGGTTCCGGCCCATGCGCCGACGATCGCCTGCGGCCCGACCAGCCGCCGCGCCTCGGCATAGGATTGCGGGGAGAGGAGCGCCACGCCGTCGCAGCCGGTTTCCGCCGCAAGCGCCGCCCTGTCGGTCAGCAGGAAGGCCGCGTTGCGATCCTGCGCCACGGGCCGCAGCGCCTCGATAGCGGTCCGCCAGCCGGCCTCGTCGCCGGACGCCAGCCGAAGCTCCACGCACTCGACCGGCCCGGCCTCCAGCGCCTCGGCCAGCAGGGACGCGAACGCCGCCGGCTCGAAAGCCGGCGGCGTCACGAGATAGAGCCGCTGATCGCTCACTCCTTGCCCTGGAAGATGCGGACCAGCGTATCCAGCAGTTCCATGGCCTCGGCGCGCGGACGGCGGAAGCAGTTGCGGCCGATGATCGACCCGTTGCCGTTGCCGTCACGGATGGCGCGGGCGTCGTTCAGCACCGCGTCCGTGCCCTTCGCCGCGCCGCCGGAGAAGACGACGATCCGGCGGCCGTTCATGCAAGACCGCACGACTTCCGCAACCCGCTCGGCCTGCGTGCCGATGGCGATCTTCTGGTCGGTGAACTCCTTCTTGGCTTCCTTCTGCTCCAGGACGTCCGTCGGCAGCTTCACCTTGATGACATGGGCGCCAAGCTGGCAGGCCAGATGCGCGCCATAGGCGACGACATCCATCGCCGTCTCGCCATCCTTGGTCACGTCGCCGCCGCGCGGATAGGACCAGAGGACGGTGGGCAGGCCGACCGCCTTCGCCTCGCGGATCAGCTCCGCGATCTCCTCCATCTGCTCGAACGCCTGGTCCGACCCCGGATAGATGGTGAAGCCGATGGCCGTGCAGCCCAGCCGCAGCGCATCCTCGACCGATCCGAACATCGCCTGGTCGGCGTCTTCCTTCAGCCGGCTCAGGCTGTTGGCATGGTTGATCTTCAGGATCGTCGGGACCTGGGCCGGGAAGTGGGGGGAGGAGACCTCCAGGCTGCCCAGCGGCGCGGCGTAGGCGTTCAGCCCCGCATCGATGGCGAGCTGGTGGTGGTAGAGCGGGTCGTAGCCGTCCGGATTGATCGCGAAGCTGCGCGCCGGACCGTGCTCGATCCCCTGATCGACCGGCAGGATGATCATCTTGCCGGTGCCGCCCAGCCGGCCATGCATCAGCATCTGCGCCAGCTTCGCCTGAACGCCGGGGTTTTCGCCGCTGTAGTTCGCCAGAATCTTCTTCACGCGCGTCGTCAGCTTCATCGAACGGTCCTTGGGGTCGTTTTCGGAGTGAATGGCCTGAATTTCGCAGTTTCTCGATAAACCAGCAATTCCGCCAATGCAACGCCGCCGCGGGGATGGCGGTTCCGCCCTGAATGCAGGTCCGGTGGCCCTATTCTTGGTCCAGCCACCGCCGGCAGTCGCCCAGCGGGTCGCGCCGGCGGCGAAGGTCGAACGCTTCCGGCCGTTCCGGCCACAGCCGCGCGCCGTGCAGGCCCGCATGATCGTGGAGTGCGCGGGCCAACGGCTGGGCCGGATTGCTGCTATAGACGATGTCCACTACGTCGGCCGCCAGCGCGTCCAGCACCGCCTTGGAGCCGTCCCCGCAATCCAGCAGCGCGACCGCCAGCCGCTCCGCCGGGCATTGATCGACCAGCGCCCGCCACCACCCGGCCCCGGCATGGACGCCCGCGTTCAGGTCGCTGACCAGGTGAAGAGGGGCGGCCGCGGCCTCCAGAACCAGCGCCAGGTCCGCCGCCGACCTGACTAGGACGAAACGGTCGGGCATGGGCGCTGGCGCATCATGGGGCCACCGTGATGCCGGCCGCATGAGCGCGGCGCGCGGGACGCACGATGATCTCGACATGCTGGTCGAGCGTCACCAGCGCCTGCATCAGGCGTTCGAGAGAGATGTTCTGCAGCTTGTAGCGCCGGACTTGGGAGACCTTGGGCTGCGTCATCCCGGTGATGCGGGCCGCCTCGGTCTGGCTGAGGCCGCGCTTGTCGATCAACTCGTTCAGCTTGACCGCGAGAACGGTCTTCGCCGACAGCTCTTCGGCATCGTTGAAGCCGAGGTCGGCCAACACATTGTCGACGCCCTGGGGGTCGACGCCTTGAGGATTGTTCTTGCCCGTCATCACGATCTCCCACTCAGCCCGTAGCGGGCGAGCACTGCCTTCAATCGCTTCTCAATCAACTCAACGTCCGGCTGCGGTGTGGCTACGCCGGACTTCGACTTCTTCTGAAACGCATGCAGTACATGCACCGCATCACCGATACGCACCGTATAGACCGCGCGGTAGGCGTCGCCCCGATGTTCTTCCACCAGTTCATGGATTCCTGGGCCGAGCCCTTTCCAGGGTTTAGCCGATCCGGGTGTCTGGCCCAATTGCACGACGAACAGCGCAACGCCCATGTCTTTCTGGACGGGAATGGGGAATCCCTTGAAATCCTTCTTCGAGGAACCTTCCCAATAGAGAATCCTGCGTTTCTCGATCATGTACTATACCTGTTCGGATATAGAGCGCAAGTAGGCGCAGAAACGAAAGAAGGCCGGAAGCTTGGGGCTTCCGGCCTTGAGGGTGCGGGCGGATGGCTTTCCGCCCGCCACGAGCGTGCGCGTCGGCTCCTGATGCCGAGGCCTTCCGGAGCATGTCGGCGATTCGGGTTCCCACGCATCCTTCAGATGAAGGATGACGGGCGGCGGCACGGGCATGAATGAAAAGAACGCGGAACCCCGGGCGTCGAGGTTCCGCGTCGCTGGAGTTTGACCGTTTCCGCCGATTCTACGGGGAGCACCCGGAAGGATCGAAGGAAGCGGGTCGACCTTGGCAAGGATGGATACGCCAAAGGCATCTCCATCCTTGATCATACCGGAGCCGAAATCATCCTTCATTTGGATGAAACTGGTCCGAAAGGCGTAAGAACTTACCCCATTCCGGATCGTTCAGCCCGCCTTGGACATCGCCACGGCCGTGTCCGCCATGCGGTTGGAGAAGCCCCACTCATTGTCGTACCAGGTCAGGATCCGCACGAAGGTGCCTTCCATGACCTTGGTCTCGCCCAGCGCGAAGATCGAGGAGCGGGGGTCGTGGTTGAAATCCATCGACACCAGCGGCTCGTCATAGACGCCCAGTATGTTCTTCAGCTTGCCCCCGGCGGCCTTGCCGATGGCGCCGTTGACCTCCTCCACGCTGGTCGCGCGCTTGGCGACGAACTTGAAGTCGACGACGGAGACGTTGGGCGTCGGCACCCTGACGGAGCTGCCGTCCAGCTTGCCCTTCAACTCCGGCATCACCTTGCCGACGGCCTTCGCCGCGCCGGTGGAGGTCGGGATGATGTTCAGCGCCGCGGCGCGGGCGCGGTGCAGGTCCTTGTGCATCGTGTCGACGATGCGCTGGTCGCCGGTGTAGCTGTGGATCGTCGTCATGAAGCCATGCTCGATGCCGACCGCCTCGTGCAGCACCGCGGCCACCGGCACCAGGCAGTTGGTGGTGCAGGACGCGTTGGAGACGATCTTGTGATCGGCCGTCAGCTTGTCGTCATTGACGCCATAGACGATGGTGATGTCCTCGTCCGTCGCGGGGGCGGAGATCAGGACCTTCTTGGCGCCGGCCGCCAGGTGCTTGGCCGCGTCGTCGCGCTTGGTGAAGATGCCGGAACATTCCAGCGCGACCTCGACGCCCAGATCGCCCCAGGGCAGCTTCGCCGGGTCGCGTTCCTGAAGGGTTTTGATCTTGTGGCCATCGACGGTGATGAACCCTTCGCCGCTCTCGACCGGCAGCGGGAACCGGCCGTGGACGCTGTCGTACTTCAAGAGGTGCGCGTTCGTGGCGTTGTCCGCCAGATCGTTGATGGCGACCACTTCCACATCCTTGCGGCCGCTTTCGTAGATCGCCCGCAGCACCAGCCGGCCAATGCGGCCGAACCCGTTGATCGCAACCTTCACCGCCATGTTTTCCTCCTTGATGGAATGGTCTTCCGCCTGTTTTTGTGGGGGAGCCGGAAGTTTCTGTCAGTCTCCAAGACCGGCCTTCGCGGCCTCGGCGACCTTGGCCGCCGTGATTCCGAAATGGTCGTAGAGATCCTCGTACTTGCCCGACGCGCCGAAGCCCGCCATGCCGACGAACGCGCCGTCGGACCCGATCCAGCGGTCCCAGCCCAGGCGGATCGCCGCCTCGACGCCGACGCGAACCGTGCCTTCGCCCAGCACCTTCCGCTGATAGGCAACGCCCTGCTGCTCGAACAGCTCCCAGCAGGGCATGGAGACGACGCGCGTACCGATGCCTTCGGCCTCCAGCGCCTTCTTCGCATCCAGCGCGATGGCGACCTCCGACCCCGTCGCCATCAGCGTCACCCTGGCGTCGGCCTCGGCCTCGGCGAGGACATAGGCGCCCCGGGCGCTCAGATTCTCATCGGTATGTTCCGTCCGCGCCGTCGGCAGACCCTGGCGGGTCAGCGCGATGACCGACGGGCCGCGATCGTTGCGCAGCATCAGCTCCCACGCCTCGGCGGTCTCCACCGCATCGGCGGGTCGGAAGACCAGCAGGTTCGGGATCGCCCGCAGTGCCGCCATATGCTCCACCGGCTGGTGGGTCGGACCGTCTTCGCCGAGGCCGATGGAATCATGGGTCATCACATAGACGACGCGCTGATGCATCAGCGCCGACAGGCGGATGGACGGCCGGCAATAGTCGGCGAAGGTCAGGAAGGTGCCGGCATAGGGGATGATCCCGCCATGCAGCGCCATGCCGTTCATCGCCGCGGCCATGCCGTGCTCCCGCACGCCATAATTGACGTAGCGGCCGCCATAGGCGCCGGCGGAGATGTCGGTGGAGACCTTCGTCTTGGTGTTGTTCGATCCTGTCAGGTCCGCCGATCCGCCGATCATCTCCGGGATCGCCGGAACCAGCGCGTCCAGCGCCTTGCCCGACGCCTGCCGCGTGGCCAGCTTCGGCTTCTCCTCGCTGATCGACTTCTTCAGCCCGTTGATGAGCGCGGAGAGGTCCGACGGCAGCGCGCCCGTCACGGCCGTGGTGAACTCGTCCTTCCGGCTGGAGTGGGCGAGGCGGCTTTCCCAGTCGCCATGAATGTTGCCCGACCGGCGGCCGGCTTCACGCCACGCGGCCAGCACCTCGTCGGGGATGACGAAGGGCGCGTGGTCCCAGCCAAGGTTCTTCCGCGCGCCGGCAATCTCCTCCGCGCCCAGCGGGCTGCCGTGGGAGGAGGATTTGCCGGCCTTGGTCGGCGCGCCGAAGCCGATGGTCGTGCGGCAGCAGATCATCGATGGCGTCGCCGTCTTCTGGGCGGCGGCGATGGCGGCCTCGATCGCTTCGGGATCGTGGCCGTCGATCTTCTGCACGTCCCAGCCATAGGCCTCGAACCGCTTGGCCGTGTCGTCGCTGAAGGACAGGCTGGTCGGCCCGTCGATCGAGATCTCGTTGTCGTCATAGAGGACGATCAGACGGTCCAGCTTCAGATGGCCGGCCAGCGAGCAGGCCTCGTGGCTGATCCCCTCCATCAGGTCGCCGTCCGAACAGATGACATAGGTCCGGTGGTCCACCAGATCGTCGCCGAACCGCGCGTTCAGGATGCGCTCGGCCAGCGCCATGCCGACGGCGGTGGAGATGCCCTGGCCCAGCGGGCCGGTCGTCGTCTCGATCCCTGCGTCCTGCTCGACCTCCGGATGCCCGGCCGTGATCGCGCCCAACTGCCGGAAGTTCTTCAACTGGTCCAGCGTAATCTTCTCGAAGCCGGTCAGGTGCAGCAGGCTGTAGAGCAGCATCGACCCGTGGCCGGCGGAATGGACGAACCGGTCGCGGTCGGGCCAGGTCGGGTTCGCCGGGTCGAACTTCAGGAACTTCGACCACAGCACCGTCGCCACATCGGCCATGCCCATCGGCAGGCCGGGATGGCCCGACTTCGCAGCCTCCACCGCATCCATCGACAGGGCGCGGATGACGTTCGCCATATCCTTGTGGCTGGTTCGGGCGGCGACGGAACTGGGCATCTGCGGCTGGTCCTGGCATGATTGATTGACGCCGACAGGCCGGGCGGTGCGCGCAGCCGGCGGCGCAGGATGGGCGTGCGCGCACGGGGCTTCCCGCCGCGAAACCGGCCGCACCATGCCGCCCCGCCCCAGCCCCGTCAACGGGCATGTCGCGCGGAGGGGCGGGCAGGTGGTTTGCCGACGCCGCGCTTGCCTTCGCGCGCGCCTGAGACTATAGAGACGCCCGCGCTAACGATGGGCGCGTTCCCCGCCGCGGCGGGGCTGGCGACGCCGACACCCCTGGAGGTCGGCGTCTTTGTTCATTTCCAAGGAGTTCCAAGGCCATGGCCGATACGATCACCATCACGGCCGAAGCGCGGGACCGGGCCGGTAAGGGGGCAGCACGGGCAGCGCGTCGGGCGGGGATGATCCCCAGCGTCATCTACGGCGACAAGCAGCCGCCGGTGATGGTCAGCATCAACGGGCACTCGCTGCTGAAGATCCTGAAGGATCCGGCGCAGTTCACGCACCTCTACGACATCAAGGTCGGCAAGGACAGCCACCACGTGCTGATGCGCGACGTGCAGCTCGATCCCGTGACCGACATCGCGATCCATATCGATTTCCTGCGCGTCAGCGACACGACCAAGATCGAGGTCGAGGTTCCGGTCCGCTTCGTTAACGAGGACAAGTCCCCCGGCATCAAGCGCGGTGGCGTGCTGAACGTCGTCCGGCATGAGGTCGAGGTGACCTGCCGCGCCTCGGCGATCCCGGAGGAGCTGGTCATCGACCTGACCGGCGCGCAGATCGGCGACAGCCTGCACATCAGCAACGTCAAGCTGCCGAATGGCGTGGCCCCGACCATCACCGACCGCGACTTCACCATCGCCACCGTCGCCGCGCCGACCGTCGTCTCCGCCGAGGCGTCGGAAGCCCAGGAAGGCGAAGAGGAAGAGGGCGAGGAGCAGGAGGAAGGCGAGGAGTAATCCTCCCTTTCCGATCGTTCGATGCTGCTTCTGGTCGGCCTCGGCAACCCCGGGGCGCAGTACGCCTACAACCGGCACAATATCGGATACATGGCGGTGGACGATGTCGCCCACCGCCATGGCTTCGGTTCCTGGCGCAGCCGGTTTCAGGGTCAAATGGCCGAAGGCTCGCTTTCGGGCCGCAAGACCATCGCGCTCAAGCCCGCCACCTTCATGAACCTCTCAGGCCAGTCGGTCGGGGAGGCGATGCGCTTCTACAAGATCGACCCCGATTCCGTCGTCGTGATCCATGACGAACTCGACCTCGCCCCCGGCAAGGTCCGGGTGAAGAAGGCGGGCGGCGCGGGCGGCCATAACGGCATCCGGTCCATCGACCGCCATATCGGCCAGGATTACTGGCGTGTCCGCCTGGGCATCGGCCACCCGGGCGACAAGGCACTGGTCCACAATTACGTGCTGCACGATTTCTCGCGCTCCGACGAGGACTGGCTGGACCCGCTGATGGAGGCTGTGGCCGATTGCGCCCCCCTGCTGGCGGAGAACGAGCCGGAGAAGTTCATGACCAGGATCGCCCTCCTGACGAAGGGCTGAGATCGGACTTCTGTCCCCGGTTTTTTATGCATTGTGCGGCGCACGACTACCGTCTTGACGGGCCGTCGGATGAGTCGCACCCTTCCTCTCACGTGGTCGGATTTCCGGCGACGAAAGAGCCGCCGCAACACCCGTGCGGCGACAGCAGGAAGCAGATCGTATCCTTCGGGATCGCTTCTTCGCAAAGCGGTGAAAACCAATAGCCGGGAGCCCCGGGATACCGGATGGCTCCCGCGCTGTGTCTGGGTCCTGAATTTCATTGGTCATTCCGGACTTGATCCGGAATCCATAGGCCACCGCCGCTTCACCGGCGGTGAAGAACAAGCACAGCCCCCGCCGGCGTCGACACCGCATGGATGCCGGATCAAGTCCGGCATGACGACAATTGCACCTCACCCCGAGCCCGTCGAAGGGTCGGTGCCCGCATGGTTCGACAGGCTCACCATGAGGAGGAGGGGCGAAGGCTTCGCCCTCATCGATCAATACCTGTCCCAGCCGCCCGGCCTTTGTGCTAGAACCCGCGCTTCGTTCTTCCAGCGACCAATCGGCGATCCTCACCCATGGGTTTCAATTGCGGCATCGTCGGCCTGCCGAACGTCGGCAAGTCGACGCTCTTCAACGCGCTCACCTCCACCCAGGCGGCCGAAGCGGCCAACTATCCCTTCTGCACGATAGAGCCGAATACCGGCCGGGTCGGCGTCCCCGATCCGCGGCTGGAGAAGCTGGCCGGCATCGCCAGGAGCCAGAAGATCATCCCGACGCAGCTTGAGTTCGTGGACATTGCGGGCCTAGTGCGCGGCGCGTCGCGCGGGGAGGGGCTGGGCAACCAGTTCCTGGCGAACATCCGCGAGACCGACGCAATCCTCCACGTCCTGCGCTGCTTCGAGGGGGAGGTGACCCATGTCGAGGGCTCGGTCGATCCCGTCCGCGACGCGGAGATCGTCGAGACGGAGCTGATGCTGGCCGACATGGAGAGCCTGGAGCGCCGGGTGACGGCGTCCGGCAAGCGCGCCAAGGGCGGCGACAAGGAGGCCAAGGCCGAGCTTGAGATCATGGAGCGGGCGCTGGTCGTGCTGCGCGACGGCAAGCCCGCCCGCGTCACGGAGATTTCCAAGGAGGAAGCGCCGATCTTCCGCCGCCTCCAGCTCCTGACCGCCAAGCCCGTCCTCTATGTCTGCAACGTCGCGGAGCACGAGGCCGCGACCGGCAACGCCCATTCCGCGAAGGTGGCGGAGAAGGCGGCGGCCGAGAACGCGGAGACGGTGGTCATCTCCGCCGCCATCGAGGCGGAGCTGGCACAGCTTGCCGATCCCGACGAGAAGCGGGAGTTCCTGGAGAGCCTCGACCTGGAAGAGGCTGGCCTGAACAAGGTGATCCGCGCCGGCTACCGCCTGCTCGGCCTTCTCACCTTCTTCACTGTGGGGCCGAAGGAGGCGCGGGCCTGGACGGTAGGGCAGGGCGCGACCGCGCCGGAGGCGGCGGGCGCCATCCACACCGATTTCCAGCGCGGCTTCATCCGGGCGGAGACGATCGACTATGACAGCTTCGTCGCGCTGGGCGGGGAGCAGGGCGCCAAGGATGCCGGCAAGATGCGCCAGGAAGGGAAGGAATATGTCGTCCAGGACGGAGACGTCTTCCACTTCCGGTTCAACGTCTGACCGATACCCGCTATAGTAGTGGCGGTACGGTTTGAGCGAACGTCGATGGCGCTGAACGATCTGGAACCTGTCCTGGCCCTCTATGATGCGGAGCTTCGGCTGAGCGACACGGTCGATCTGCCCGGTTTCCGGATAGAACGGGAGCCGACGATCACCCGCCTGATCGGCGTCACGGCGGACGCCGACGACAATTGCATCCTCTACAGCGCGCTGGACGGAGAGACGGTCGATGCGGCGATAGAGCGGGAGATCGCGCTCTATCGCACGCTGGGCCACGCCTTCGAATGGAAGCACTACCAGCATGACGGGCCGTCGGACCTGGCCTGCCGCCTCCGCGCCCACCGGTTCGAGGAGCGGGAGCCCGAAACGGTGATGCTGCTGGACCTCTCCGGCCCCCTCCCGGCCGTGCCGTCCCTCGGGCGGATGGAGATCCGCCAGGTCGGGCCGGACGAGCTTTGCGATGTCGATGTGGTCAACCTCGCCGTCTGGGGCGGGCGGGAATGCGCCCCCGGCCCGGCGCTCAGGCTGGAACTGGCGGCCGATCCCGACGGCGTGCTGGTCCTCGTCGCCTATGATGGCGGCCTGCCCGTCGCCGTCGGCTGGGCGCGCTTCCATGCCGGCTCCTCTTTCGCCAGCCTGTGGGGCGGCTCCACGCTCGGCTCCCATCGCGGCCGTGGCCTCTATCGGGCGCTGGTCGCGCTGCGGGCGGAGGCGGCGCGCCGGCGCGGCTATCGCTATGTGACCGTGGATGCCGGGGCGGAGAGCCGGCCGGTGCTGGAACGCAACGGTTTCCGCCATCTGACTGTCACGACCCCCTTCATCAGGCATCCCGGACGCGCCGCCCGACGCTCCGCCCAAGGAGCCGACTGAACGGGCTTGCCTTGCGGACTCCCGCGCGCCAAGTTCGCCCCGGAACTGGCGCCAAGGGAGGAATGATGAACGACAAGCCGGACCAGCCGCTCTGGACGCCGTCGCCAGATCGCGTGGCCGCCACCGCCATGGAGGCGTTCCGGAAGCGCGCGGCGCGGGATCATGGCGTCGACCTGCCGGACTATGCCGCGCTCCATCGCTGGTCGATCGACAATCCGGAGACCTTCTGGACCGCCATCTGGGACATGGGCGGGGTCGTCGCCGAAAGGCGGGGCGACCGTGTGCTGGTCGATGGCGACCGGATGCCCGGCGCCAAATTCTTCCCAGACGCCCGCCTGAACTTCGCGGAAAACCTGCTGCGCCGCCGGGACGATGGAGAAGCCATCGTCTTCCGGGGGGAGGACAAGGTCGAACGCCGGCTGAGCTGGGTCGAGCTTTACGACCGGGTCGCCCGGACCGCCCGCGCGCTCTCCGACCTCGGCGTGAAGCCGGGCGACCGGGTGGCGGGATACCTGCCCAACATGCCCGAAGCCGTGATCGCCATGCTGGCGACGGCAGCGCTGGGCGGCGTCTGGTCCTCCGCCTCGCCGGATTTCGGTGTTCAGGGCGTGCTGGACCGTTTCGGCCAGATCGAACCCAAGGTGTTGTTCGCCTCGGACGGCTACTTCTACAACGGCAAGACCTTCCCGCTTCAGGAGAAGCTGGCCCCGATCCTCGACGGGCTGCCGACGGTGGAGCGGCTGGTGGTCGTCCCCTACACCACCGACGCGCCGGACCTATCTGGCCTCAGCGGGGCCGTCGCCTTCCCGAATTTCATCGCCGGCCCGCCGCCCGGAGACATCCCGTTCACCCGGCTGCCCTTCGACCACCCGCTCTACATCATGTTCTCCAGCGGCACGACGGGCGTGCCCAAATGCATCGTCCACGGGGCCGGCGGCACGTTGCTCCAGCATCTGAAGGAACACAGGCTCCACGCCGACATCCACCGCGACGACCGGGTCTTCTACTTCACCACCTGCGGCTGGATGATGTGGAACTGGCTGGTCTCCGCCCTGGCGGTCGAGGCGACGCTGATGCTCTATGACGGCTCGCCTTTCTATCCCGATGGCAACGTCCTTTTCGACTATGCCCAGGCGGAGCGGATCATCTTCTTCGGTACGTCGGCGAAATATATCGACGCGCTGTCGAAGCAGGATTACCGGCCGATCGACAGCCACGACCTCTCATCCGTCCGCGCCATCGCTTCGACCGGCTCCCCGCTCGCGCCGGAAAGCTTCGACTATGTCTACCGGTCGGTGAAGAAGGACGTGCAGCTCGCCTCCATCTCCGGCGGCACGGACATCATCTCCTGCTTCGCGCTGGGCGACCCGACTGCACCCGTGCGGCGGGGGGAATTGCAATGCCGCGGGCTCGGCATGGCGGTGGAGGTGTTCGACGATGACGGCCGCCCGGTGACGGGGGAGAAGGGGGAACTGGTCTGCGTAAAGCCGTTCCCGGCGATGCCTATCGGCTTCTGGAACGACCCCGATGGCGCGAAATATCACGGTGCCTATTTCGACCGTTATCCCAACATCTGGCGTCATGGCGACTATGTCGAGCTGACGCCCCATGGCGGCCTGATCATCCATGGCCGGTCGGACGCGACGCTCAATCCCGGCGGCGTGCGCATCGGCACGGCGGAGATCTACCGCCAGGTGGAGAAGCTGGACGAGGTGGTGGAAAGCCTCGTGATCGGCCAGGATTTCGACCGCGACGTCCGCGTCGTCCTGTTCGTCCGGCTGCGCGAGGGCGTCTCCCTGACCGACGACCTTGTGAAGCGGATCAAGGCCCGCATCCGCGAAGGCGCGTCGCCCCGCCACGTTCCGGCGAAGGTGGTCGCGATCGCCGACATCCCGCGCACCAAGAGCGGCAAGATCACCGAACTCGCCGTGCGCGACGTGGTGCACGGCCGGGCGGTCAAGAACAAGGAGGCGCTCGCCAATCCCGACGCGCTCGACCTCTACCGGAACCTCTCCGAACTGGCCTCATGAAGCTGTCCTTCGGTTCGCTCGGCCTCCCGGCCTCTGGTTGCCTCGTCCTGCCCGTAGCGACGGGAACGCCGCCCGGGCTCGATCCGGATTTCGACGGCGCGCTCTCCCGCCTGATCGCGGAAGGCCGCTTCACGCCCGATGAGGGGGAGGTCTTCGACTGGATCGGCCCGCCGGGCCTCGCCGCATCGCGCCTGCTGCTGGTCGGCATCGGGGATCCTTCCTCCTTCTTCGAAGCCGCCGCCCGCCGGCTGGGCGGGACGATCGTCGGGGTGCTGGAGGATGCCGGGATCGCCGAAGCCTCGGTCCTGCTGAACGTGATCGACGGCGCGCCGGTCCGCAGCACCGCGGCGGCGGCCTTCGCCGCCCAGGGCGCGGTGCTGCGCGACTACCGCTTCACCCGCTATCGCGGCCGCTCCCGTGAGGATGACCGGGCGGCCGTGAAGGCGCTGGCGATCCTGACCCCCGATCCCGCCGCCGCCGAAGCCGCCTTCCGGCCGCTCTCGGCGGTCGCGGACGGCGTGCTCCTGGCCCGCGACCTGGTGAACGAGCCCTCCAACATCCTCACCCCCGAAGCCTTCGTCCAGCGCGCCCGCGCGCTTGGCTCGCTGGGGCTGGAGGTCGAGGCGCTGGACGTCCCGGCGCTGGAGGCGATCGGGGCCGGCAGCCTGCTGGCGGTAGGGAAGGGCAGCGTCAACCCGCCGCGCCTCCTCGTCGTCCGCTGGCGGGGCGCGGAGGATCCGGACGCCCCGCCCGTGGCGCTGGTCGGCAAGGGCGTCACCTTCGACACCGGCGGAATCTCGATCAAGCCGGCCGCTGGCATGTGGGACATGCGCGGCGACATGGCCGGCGGCGCGGCGGTGCTGGGCGCGATGGCCGCGCTTGCCGGACGCAAGGCCAGGGCGAACGTCGTCGGGATCGTCGCGCTGGCGGAAAACGCCTTCTCCGGCGGGGCCTTCCGCCCCGGCGATATCGTCACATCGCTCTCCGGCCGGACGATTGAGGTGATCGACACCGACGCCGAAGGCCGCATGGTGCTGATGGACGCGCTCCACTACGCCGCCGACAGGTTCCGCCCTCGGGCCATCGTCGATATCGCGACCCTCACCGGCTCCATCATCCGCGCTCTGGGCGGCCGTTTCTCCGGCCTGTTCGCGACCGATGACGCTCTGGCGAAGGCGCTGGTCGCCGCCGGGGAGGCGGAGGAGGAGCGGCTGTGGCGGATGCCGCTCGATCCCTATTACGACGAGAATTTGAAGTCGGACATCGCCGATCTCCGACAGGTCGCCCCCGACGAGGCGTCGGCCGACGCCATCCACGGCGCGGCCCTGCTGCGGCATTTCGTGGGCGACTCGCCCTGGGCGCATATCGACACCGGCAAGCTCACCGCCGCCGAAAAGGACACAACCCTTTGTCCCAAAGGCGCGACGGGCTTCGCCGTCCGCCTGTTCGACCGCTGGATCGCCGATACCGTCGAGCATTGATTTTGAGCCTATTATAGGATATATAACCTATATAAAAGTTCATTGTCACAAAGGCGCGGGACGTGCGCTCTCTTCTGCTGGCATCGTTGGCGATGGTCTGGGGCGCGGCGGCCCTGGCCGATCCGCTGCCCGGCCCCATACCGGCCGAAGCGACGCGGATCATCGACGGCGACACGGTTTCCGTCCGCGCCACGATATGGCTGGGCCATACGGTGGAGACGAACGTCCGGCTGGCCGGCATCGATGCGCCGGAGCTGCGCGCCCGCTGCCCGTCGGAGCGCGTACTGGCCGAACGGGCGCGGGACCGGCTGGCGGCGCTGCTGGACGACCGCTCGCTCGTTCTCAAGGATGTGCGGCCGGACGCGTTCGGCGGCCGCGTCGTCGCCCGGCTGATGGATGCCGAAGGCGGCGATCCGGCCGCGATCCTGGTGGCGGAAGGGCTGGCGCGGTCCTATGACGGCAGCGGCGGCCGCGCCGGCTGGTGTCCGGAACTCAGCGTTTCCGGCGCAGGGTGAGCATCCCCACGCCCGCGATGATCAGCGCCGCCCCGGCGATCTGAATTCCGGTCAGCGCCTCGTTCAGCCCGATCCAGCCCAGCGTGATGGTGGAGACGGGGCCCAGCGCGCCGACGATGGAGGCCTTGGTCGCTCCGATCCGCCGTAGCGCCTCCGCCGTCGCCCAGACCGGCAGGACCGTCGCGATGAGCGCGATCCAGCCGGCGATCATCCAGATCGTCGGGCTGACCTCCAGCAGAGAGCCCGCCGGCTTCAGCGCGAAGAATTGCGCGATTGCGGCGGTGGAGGCGGCGATCATCGCGATGCTGGTGAAGCGCGCGCTGCCGATCCGCCGGACGATCACGCTGCTGCCCACCAGATAGAGGGAATAGCAGACCGCGCTCATGAGGATCAGGAACGCGCCGCCGGTCAACGCCGAATCCATCTCCCGCGCCGGCGCGCCCAGCACCAGGAACAGCCCGACATAGGCGACCGCCAGGCACGCCAGCTCCTTCCGGCCGGGAAACTGCCGCAGGAACACGGCCGACAGGAAGATGACGAAGGTCGGGTAGAGGAACAGGATCAGCCGCCCCAACCCCGCCGGCACGGTCACCAGCCCCAGGAAATCCAGATAGGAGGCGAGGTAGTAGCCCAAGAGCCCCAGCCCCGCCGCGCGGGCGATGTCGGGTATCGCCATCGGCGCTTCGGCCCGGCTGCGGCCCCACAGGCCCATGCCGATGAAGAAGGGCAGGGCGAGCCCCATGCGCAGCGCCAGCAGCGTTTCGGCGTCCACCCCTTCGGCATAGCCCAGCCGCGTCAGCACCGCGCGGGTGGAGAAGGCCAACACGCCCAGCAGCGCCAGAACGTAGCCCAGCGCCAGCCCGTCGCTCTTCTCCTCCATCGGCTTGTCGATCGTCATGGAATCCCCTTTCGCCCGGGATACTCCGACGCCGGCGCGCCCGATGACCAATGCTGATTGGTTGTATCGGCCATGGCCGCGCAATCCGGCTTTGTCGGGGCCGGGCGGGCTGATACCGTGCCGCCCCATGTTGTCCACATCGTCCGAAGCCTCCGCCCGCCTGCGCGCGATTTGCCTCGCCCTTCCCGAAGCGGTGGAGAAGGAGACGTGGGACGACCCCACCTACCGCGTCCGCGACCGCATCTTCGCGATGGAACGGAACCGCGACGGCCGGGTCTCCTTCTGGTGCAAGGCCCCGGCCGGCAGCCAGATGATCCTGACCGGCGCCGACCCCGACCGCTTCTTCATCCCGCCTTATGTCGGCCCCAAGGGCTGGATCGGCATGTGGATCGACAACGACCCCGACTGGGCGGAAGTCGCGGAAATCGTCCGCCGCAGCTACGTCCTGGTAGCCCCGAAGCGCCTGGCGGCGAAGTTCGGTGCTAGTCAGCCATCCTGACGCGACTTTGGCCGATAATCCCTGCCGTCAAGGCATCGGTCGTAGGTCGCGCGGTCGATCTGAATCCAGTCGGTCTTGTTGATCCCCCGAACTTTGGCGGCCGGGCTGTAGGGATATGCTGACGCGATCTTGATCCAACGTCTCCGTTCCCGGGCGATCAGCTTGATCTCCTCCGCGACTTCGGAGAGGTCCTGATCGCGGCAGAACAGAAGAGCGACATCATATGCGCCCTCATGCGCCAGTCGAATGACATCCAGCGCGATCCTTACGTCAATGCCTTTCTCATCGCCCTCGCAGATGGTCTGAGCGAGCAGCGACGGGTCATAGTTCGGATATGTGTATCCGAAGGCGGCTTTCGCGGAGTGGAAGAGGTTCTGTCCGTCGAAGAACGCGACGGCCCGGATCGGGTCAGGCGGCCGCATGAAACGGCACCTTGAAATGATAACCCCGCCGGAGGCCTTTCAGCGTGTCCGACGGGGGAGAAGTGATGGCGTTAATATGAGCCTCCATGACTTAACGTCAACTGAAAATGTCCTAATTCTAGGACTCTCTAAAAAGTAGAGCAGGTATCGTTCTATGATCGGAATTAAATGGTCAATCTGAAAATGGGGCGCTCCGCCACCGCTTGACGCCCTCCCTTCGCTCGGCCACCGTGGCGGCCCCTCCCGTCCGGACGTTTCACCATGCCCTACGCCATCCTCGCGCTCGCCATCGCCTGCGAGGTCGTCGCCACGACGGCGCTCAAGGCCTCGCTCGGCTTCACCCGCCTCCTGCCCAGCCTGATCGTCGTCGTCGGCTACGGCGCGGCGTTCTTCCTGCTGTCGCTCACCCTGAAGACCTTCTCCGTCGGCTTCACCTACGCCGTCTGGTCGGGGCTCGGCATCGTGCTGGTCGCGCTGATGGGGGCGGTCCTGTTCGGGGAGAAGCTGGACGCGGCGGCGTTCCTCGGCATGGGGCTCATCATCGCCGGCGTCGTCGTGCTCAATTTCTTCTCCCGCGCCTCGGGCCATTGAGGTCCGCAAGAGGGAAGGGGCCTGAAAGCCCGCAGAGAGGACACCACTAGCTTCAGGAATTTGTTCTGCGGGCCAAATGTTCATATGTGATGTGCCAAGGGTCGCTCTCGGAAGATCTTTCCTCGCCGATCCAATGGAAGCTATTGGCAGTGATCTCAGTAAAACGCCATCGAGTTTTCAGACCGCGTGAATCATCGCCGATCTGGACAATGTCCTTACCCTCGGCCCGCCCGATCTGGCGCGAGTGATCTTGGTTGAGTGGGTCGTTCCAGATGATGTGCCAGCCACCGATTCTAGGATCGAAGATGCGCAAAGTGGTGCCATACATCGTGGACGGTGCAGGACGCCTAGGCCTGATCCAGATGTCCTGAATCGCGCGACCTTCGAGCACCCAGCCGAAATGGATTTCTCCAGTCGACTTCTGGATTGTGCCGTCATCGAGGTGGTGGATCGTATCCATTTCCCAGCTTCCAATCAGCCATCCATACAGGTCCATGTCCTTCGCCCGGTCGGCTGGGGGACCTTCGGATCCGAGAGCGGTGAGAAACGGAGAAATCGTCGTCGTCATACTGTTTTTCCTTTCCCGGCAGCCATACCACGGAGACAGAGTACAGCGGGTCGTCAGCTACGGACGGGTTCGCTAATCGTTCAACCGTCCGCTCTCCAGATTCTCGGCGAGCGCACGCGATCCTTGCTCGACCAATGGCAGCACGACCGCGCGGCGCTCATCGGGCAGGAAATCGCTGACCCACACGAAGCGGCACCGCCCTTCGTCGACGGGTACGATCTGCATGGAGCCGGAGTGATGGTCGAACAGGTCGCCCATAACGCTGTAGGAAAGACGTCGCCGCTCCTCGTCGACGTCAACGATCCGCTCTCGCACGACCATTCCGTTGGCGAACGTGACTACGCGGACGTCTCCGTCCATAGCTCCGTCTGCGAGCACCGGAGAGAACAGGCGATGCGCCTCGCCTGTACGCCGCAGCGCGTTCCAGGCCACCTCGGCGCTGACCGCCACGGGCTCCTCCCACCAGATCGACGCCATCAGTAGCCGATCTGGTCGGCAACCGACCAGCATTTCGCTATGGCCAGCGACTTGAGCGTTACGTCGTAGAATCTCGACGCTTTGGCGAGATCAGCGACCTTGAGACCTATATGATAAAACATTCCGCCTCCAGGAATCTTCAGCTTCGCTCGAGCTATATCGTCCACGTGTCGCGGACTCTTGGGGAAAATTGCTACTGAGGAAAAATGACCATCTCGGCGAAGATTCTGGCGAGCGGACCCGGCTGGCGGGCCACGGAGGTGACCTGCCGGGCGGGTCCAGCCGACCCTAGCTTTGAAGAGCGGCACGACAGGGTATGCATGGCTGTCGTGCTTGAGGGCACATTCGGGTATCGCTCCTCTCGCGGCGTCGCGACGATGACGCCCGGCTCCGTATTGCTCGGCAATCCGGGAGACTGCTTCGCGTGTGGGCACGAGCACGGCGTCGGCGACCGTTGCCTGTCATTCCACTTCGACCCCGCATTCTTCGAAGACGTGGTGGCGTCGATTCCCGGAGGCACCAGGCTGGTGCTAGACAGGCCCGCCCTGCCGCCTTCCGCCCTGCGTACGCACCTTGTAATCGCCGCCGATGCGGCTGTCCTGAGCACCGGAGAGCTCGAGGAAGTAGCGCTGGAACTCGCCGCCGGCGTTGTCGGAGTGGAGGCGGTGGGCCGCACGCGCCGCGACGCCCGGTCCAAGCGCATTGAAGAGCTTGTCCGCTGGATGGACGAGGAGGTCGAGCGGCCACTGCCGTTGCACGCGCTGGCGCAGATCGCCGGCTTGAGTCCCTATCACCTCCTACGGGAGTTCAAGCGCGAGATCGGGATCACGCCTCACCAATACCTGCTTGCCGGGCGGCTTCGCCGCGCCGCTGCGCTCCTCCGCCAAACCCCGGACCCGGTGCTCGAGATCGCTTTGAATGCGGGCTTCAACGACCTTTCGGAGTTCAACCGACGGTTCCGCCGAACGCTCGGCTGCACGCCTGGCCAGTTTCGGCGCAGGTCCCAGGAGAGTCGCGGTTCCGCACGGCTTGTGGCCGCGGAAGCGTTAGCCGCTGCGCGTCCGTCGGCGAGAAGGGCGGCTAGCTAGCCCCCCCTCGTCGCTGTCGGACGGCGCGCACCTCAGGCGCGGTTCATCCTGTTGTCGACCAGGTCATTGACCACCGCGGGATCGGCCAGCGTGGTCGTGTCGCCCAGATTCCCGTGCTCGTTGGCGGCGATCTTGCGCAGGATCCGGCGCATGATCTTGCCCGACCGGGTCTTGGGCAGGGACGGCGCCCACTGGATCAAATCGGGGCTGGCGATCGGGCCGATCTCCTTGCGCACCCACTGCACCAGCTCCTTGCGCAGATCCTCCGTCGGCTCCTCGCCGGCGTTCAGCGTCACATAGGCGTAGATGCCCTGGCCCTTGATGTCGTGCGGATAGCCGACGACCGCCGCCTCGGCGACCTTCTGGTGGGCGACCAGCGCGGATTCCACCTCCGCCGTGCCCATGCGGTGACCCGACACGTTGATCACGTCGTCGACCCGGCCGGTGATCCAGTAATAGCCGTCCTCGTCCCGCCGGGCCCCGTCGCCGGTGAAGTACATACCCTTGAAGCTTGAGAAATAGGTCTGGATGAACCGTTCATGGTCGCCATAGACGGTGCGCATCTGGCCGGGCCAGCTGTCGGCGATGCAGAGATTGCCTTCCGCCGCGCCCTCCAGCGGCTTGCCCTCATTGTCCACCATCACCGGCCTGACGCCGAAAAAGGGGCGGGTCGCAGATCCGGGCTTCGTCGCCGTCGCGCCGGGCAGCGGGGTGATCATGATGCCCCCCGTCTCGGTCTGCCACCAGGTGTCCACGATCGGGCAGCGGCCGTCTCCCACGACATTGTGGTACCACAGCCACGCCTCGGGATTGATCGGCTCGCCGACCGATCCCAGCAGGCGCAGGCTCTCCCGGCCGGCCTTCTTCACCGGCCCGTCGCCTTCCCGCATCAGCGCGCGGATCGCCGTGGGCGCGGTATAGAAGATGTTGACCTTGTGCTTGTCGACGACCTGCCAGAAGCGGGACGTATCGGGATAGTTCGGCACGCCCTCGAACATCAGGCTGATGGCGCCGTTGGCCATCGGGCCATAGACGATGTAGCTGTGGCCGGTCACCCAGCCGACATCGGCCGTGCACCAGTAGACGTCCCCGTCATGATAGTCGAAGACATACTGATGGGTCATGGCGGTGAAGACCATGTACCCGCCGGTCGTGTGCAGCACGCCCTTCGGCTTGCCCGTCGAGCCGGAGGTGTAGAGGATGAACATCGGGTCTTCCGCGTCCATCTCCTCGCACGGGCAGTCGGCGGAAACCCTGGCGCATTCCTCATGGTACCAGAGGTCGCGGCCCTCGCTCCACTCGACCTCGCCGCCCGTCCGCTTCACCACCACGACCGTCGTCACCGACGGGCAGTGCTTGAGCGCCTGGTCGGCGTTCTTCTTCAGCGGCACCTTCCGGCCGCCCCGCAGCCCCTCGTCGGCGGTGATCAGGCAGTTGGAATCGCAGTCGATGATGCGGTCCTTCAGGCTGTCGGGGGAAAACCCGCCGAACACCACCGAATGGATCGCGCCGATTCGCGCGCAGGCCAGCATGGCGTAGGCCGCCTCCGGGATCATCGGCATGTAGATCGTGACCCGGTCGCCCTTCCTGATCCCGCGCGCTTTCAGCACGTTGGCCAGCCGGCTGACCTCCTCATGCACCTCCCGATAGGTGATGTTCTTGCTGTCCTTGGGATCGTCGCCTTCCCAGATCAGCGCGGTCTGGTCCCCGCGCGTCTCTAGGTGGCGGTCGACGCAGTTGAAGCAGGCGTTCAGCGTCCCGTCATGGAACCATTTGATCGACACGTCGCCGGTGAAGTCGACATCCTTGACCTTGCTGTAGGGCTTGACCCAGTCCAGCCGCTTTCCCTGCTCGCCCCAGAACCCTTCGGGGTCCTTGATCGACGCCTCGTACATGGAACGGTATTTGGCGTCGTCTATCCAGGCGCGTTCGGCCCAGGCGGCTGGCACGGGAAACTGCGTTGCGGTGGTCATCTTCTGGACGTCTCCCAGGGGTTGATTGTTTCGCGCAGGGGCGCTGAAATCCGCCCTCATATGCCATGCGCGCGATCTTTGAAGCGGCGATTATCCACACGAAGGCCGGGCGAAACAACCATCGGCCCGGCGGGTGCGTTCATCGGTCCTTAACCTTGCCCCGGCGATCATCGGAATGGAAGCCGCCCGACCCTTCGGGATGCGGGCGCGCAACGGTCTTGAGCGGAGAGGCGACATGGCGACGGAAACCCTGACCCGCGAAACGGCGGAAGACACCGCCATGCTGGCCGGCCGACTCTGCGAGATGAGCCACCGCACCAGCATGATGGCGCTCGACGCGCTGCTGAGCGCCGTCTCCGTCGATGGCGGACGGTCCGCGCCGGGCCGGGCGGAAACGGCCCTGGTCTCCAAGGCGCTGGCCGACCGGATGGTGCGCAGCCTGAACGAGGTGCAGTCGGCGGTGGCCGAATAGGGCAAGCGGCTGTTTTCCCGAACAAAATCCACGTCATTAAAGCTCTATTAAATTCCCCGGCGTCTTCTTCCTCCAAAGCCCTTCAAAAGGGCATTGGGATTTGGCTTACGCTACGGGGATTATGAATGACCTCCTCTGAATCTGTTCCGGCCGGCAAGGCCGGCCGGCGCGCCTTCTGGACTCTCGGCCGCCGTTTCGCGGCGCTGTTCGCCGGGGCGATGATCCTCGGCTTCGTCGCGATGGTCGGCGTCTCGATTTACCAGCAGCGCGGACAGCTCATCGACATCTCGCTTTCCGACGCCGCGGTGAAGACGGAGATGCTGGCCGTCGCCACCCGAATCGGCTTCTCCAGCCAGGACGGGCCCAGCATCGAGGCGGAGTTCGCGAAGCTCGCCGAGGCCGAGGACACCCAGCTCGCCACGGTCGTCGCGTTCGACGATGCCGGCCAGACCTTCTATTCCTTCTCCAACGAGGCGCTGCCGACGGCGGAGCTGGCGATCGCCCCGGAAGAAATCCTGGCCGCGATGGCGGGGAACGCCACCGATGCCGTCGTCCGCGACGGCCACATGATCGTGCTGACGCCGGTCCACAATCTTCGGGGGACGGAGGTCGAAGGGGCGCTGGGGGTGGCCTGGAGCCTCGATCGCCAGAATGATTCGATCGCCGCGATGGCCGGCAGCCAGACGCTGGTCGCCGGCATCGTGCTGGTCGTCCTGCTGACAATCCTGGTGTGGCTGATGGGGCGCGTCGTCTCCCGTCCGGTGCGCGCCATGGCCGGCGCCATGGGACGGCTGGCGCGGGGAGAGACCGACCTGTCGGTGCCCGGCGTGAACCGACGGGACGAGATCGGGTCGATGGCCGCGGCGGTGGAGGTCTTCCGCGAGCACGCGCTGGCCGTCGACGGCCTGGAGGCCGA
Organism: Inquilinus sp. CAU 1745; assembly: GCF_039839375.1. NCBI lineage: Bacteria > Pseudomonadati > Pseudomonadota > Alphaproteobacteria > Rhodospirillales > Rhodospirillaceae > Inquilinus > Inquilinus sp. CAU 1745. The sequence goes on along the minus strand of NZ_JBDOQU010000011.1, from coordinate 52,641 downwards.
GCGGCGCTCGGAAGCTGAACGCGCGGAAGCCGGCAAGCGGCAGGCTCTGGTGGCGCTGGCCGACCGGTTCGAACGGAGCGTCAGCGCGCTGGTCACCGATATCCAGGGCGCGGCCGCGCATTTGTCGAAGGCGGCCGGCGGCCTCTCCGGCATGACGGATGAAGCCAGCGCGCAGTCCGCCACGGCGGCGGCGGGCGCCCGGCAGGCCGAAGCGAATGTCCAGACGGTGGCCTCCGCGGCCAGTGAGCTGACCCAGTCGATCCAGGAGATCGCGTCCCAGGTCGCGAACTCCACCGACATCGCCAACCGCGCGGCGCACGATGCGGACCAGACCAACACCACCGTCCGCGGCCTCGCCACGGCGGCCGAGAAGATCGGCGAGGTGGTGAAGCTGATCAACGACATCGCCGACCAGACCAACCTGCTGGCGCTGAACGCGACGATCGAAGCCGCCCGTGCCGGGGAAGCCGGAAAGGGCTTCGCCGTCGTGGCGTCGGAGGTCAAGAACCTCGCCAACCAGACCGCCAGGGCGACGGAGGAGATCGCCACCCAGATCAGCGCCATGCAGGGCGTGACGGATGAGGCGGTGACAGCGATCGGCGCCATCGGCGGCACGATCGTCCAGATCAGGGAGACCATCGCCACGATCGCCGCGGCGGTGGAGCAGCAGAACGCCGCGACGGGAGAAATCGCGCGCGCCGTCAACCAGGCGGCGACCGGCACCGGCGACGTCAGCCGCGCCATCGGCGGCGCGACCTCCGCCGCCCAGGCGGCCGGCCGCTCGGCGGAGGAGGTGGCTGGCGCGACCTCCGGCCTCGACGACCGGTCGGCGACCCTGGCGCGGGAGGTCGCGGCCTTCCTGACCTCCGTCCGCGCGGGCTGATCTTTCCGGCAGGCGCTGTCTCAAAGATGGTATGCTGCCCTTGGACCGGCGGCCGTGCGACGGTCGCCGGTCCTTTGCTTTCCGGACGGGGAGGGCGACCGATGGCCGATTTCACGACGATGCTGTCCAACCGGTGCATGGTGCGGCCGGTCTGGCAACAGATGTTCCGCGCCTATAACGATTATCACGACGACAAGGCACCTTGCAAAGTCCCGGCGATCAGCAACCAGTGTGCGGTGCGGATGAGCGTCGCGCTCGAACGCTGCGGCTTCAGCCTCTCGGCGTTCGGACATAACGGCAATCACGGCAATCATCGCCGCGTCCACCGGAACCGCCGGGCCTGCCAATTGCCGGTCCCCCATCTGGTCGGCGCGCATGAACTGGCGGTCTATCTGGAGGATATCTGGGGGGCACCGACCCGCTACAGGGGTCGCACGCTCGACGACGCGCCCTCGGCGCTCGGGGGCTTGCGCGGGATCATCTACTTCAACAACTGCTTCACCCGCGAAGACCAGGAAACCCGTCGCGGCGACCATATCGATCTCTGGGACGGGCGGGAGTTCTGGAACATAAAGCTCGGCATCAGCGCCGGCGGCGGCGTCGCCTCCAACGCCCCCCTCTTCAATCTCGCCGACCAGGTCTGGTTCTTCCCGCTGCTTTGAGCCGGGCTGCTGATTATCCAATGAACGTCATTCCGGACTTGATTCAGGAATCCATAGGTCCTTGCCGGTCCACCGGCGGCGAAGGGCCGAGCGCGGTCCCGGCAGCCACCGACACCATATGGATGCTGGATCAAGTCCAGCATGACCTTGTTTTTGTTGGTCATTCCTGACTTGATCAGGAATCCATAGGCCACCACCGCTTCACCGGCGGCGAAGGACCGGGTGCGGTCCCTGCTTCCATCGACACGGCATGGATGCTGGATTAGTTCAGCATGACGACGATGGCGCTACCGCGCCCTGCTCATCCAGGGATTGACTATCTTGACCTTCTCGAAGCGTTCGAAATCACGGACGTTCCGTGTCGCCAAGGCCAGATCGTGGGCTTCCGCGGTCGCGGCGATCAGCGCGTCGGCAAGGGGCGCGGTGGGGCCAACCGTCAGCCGCGACGCCATCGCGGAAATCGGCGCTTGTCATGATGATTTCCAGATTGGAGGGGGCGGGGATTGTCTCGCCATCCTCGGCCATGCCCTCGATGTGGAAGGCCAGCGCCTCCTCAGCCATGGCGCGGGCCTCGTCCAGCGTGCTTCCCGCCGTCACGCAGCCGGGAAAATCCGGAAAGGACACGCCGAAATCGCTGTCGGCGTCCTTGTGAATGATGGCGATATAGTGGGTCATGGCGTCACCCGCGTAAAAGTACGCAATGCCTGACGATCGGGTCAACGGGTTGGGCGGCATCGCCGCACCTGCTCAGAACGGGAAGAAGACCGGGATCAGGAAGGTGGCGGCGATCCAGAAGATCAGGTTCAGCGGCACGCCGATCCTGACGAAATCCATGTAGCGGTAGCCGCCGGCCGCGTAGACCAGCGTGTTCGTCTGGTAGCCGATGGGCGTCGCGAAATCGGCCGAGGCGCCGAACATCACCGCGACGATAAAGGGCCGCGCGTCCACGCCCAGGCTGTCGGCGATGCCGATGGCGATCGGCGTCATCAGCACCGCCACCGCCCCGTTCGACAAGAGGCTCGTGAGCACCGATGTCGTCAGGTAGAACAGCGACAGGATGACCTGCGGGGAGGCGTCGCCGCCGATGTCGGCGATGGCCCCGGTGATCAGCGCCACGGCGCCGGTCTTGTCCATCGCCGTGCCCAGCGTCAGCATGCCCAGGATGATCATCAGCACGCGCCAGTCGATCGACCGGCCGGCCTCGTCGCGGTCGATGCAGCGGGTCGACAGCACGATCATCGTGGCGATCAGCGCCGCCCCGGCGATCGGTATAATTTCCAGGGAGGCCAGGACCACCACCCCCAGCACGGCGGCGATGGCGATCGGGGCTTTGCGCAGCCGGAAGGGTTTCTCCTGCGGTTCAGTCAGGTTGATCAGGTCGCCGGCCTCAATCAGCCGGGAGATGCCCTCCGGCGGCCCCTCCAGCAGTAGCGAATCGCCCACCTCCAGCCGCACCCGGTCGAACGGGTCGCGCAGATTCTCGCCCTGCCGATAGATGGCGAGCTTGTAGACGCCGTAGCGCCGGCGGATGTTGAGGTCCCGCATGCGGTGCCCCAGATAGCGCGACCGGGGGCCAACCACCCCCTCGACCAGCACCGTGCTGCGGGTCGTCACCTCCCGCAGTTCCTCCTCCGGATCGAGGACGACCCCCGCGCGCTCCCTGAGCGCCAGCAGGCCGGCCACCGCCGCCTCCACTATCAGCCGGTCGCCGTCCTGGAGTTGCAGGGTCGACAGGCTCCAGCGCAGCGAATCATCGACGCGGATGACGTCGATTACGCGGGCGTCCCGCAGGTTGGTCAGCCGGGCGTCGGCCAGCGTCTTCCCCGACAGCTGGCTGCCGGCCGTGACCACCAGTTCCGTCAGATAGCGGCGCGACGCCTGCCCCGACAGGGCCGACGACACGGTCGGCCGGTCGGGCAGCAGCCGGTCGCCCAGCAGCAGGACATAGAGGATGCCGATGCCGGCCATCACGATCCCCAACCCGCTGATGGCGAAGATGCCGAACGGCTCCTGCCCGAACTGTCGCGCCACGCCGTCGACCAGGATGTTGGTCGAGGTGCCGATCAGCGTGCAGGTGCCGCCGAAGATCGCGGCGTAGGAGAGGGGGATCAGCAGCTTGGAGGGGGAGACGCTGAGCTTCTGCGCCAGCTTCAGCGCAACCGGCGTCAGGATCACCACGATCGGCGTGTTGTTGATAAAGGCCGAGGAGACGACCGCCAGCACGACCAGCAGCGCCAGCCCCATGGCCGGCCGGCTGCCCACCGCCCGCACCGCCGCCGCGCCCAGCGCGTCGATGCATCCCGTCCGCTCCAGCGCGGCGGCCAGCACGAACATGCAGCCGATGGTGAAGGGCGCGCTGTTGGACAGCGACGCCAGCACCTCCGGCACGGCAAGCACGCCGGTCGCCAGCAGGATCACCGGCGTGCCCAGCGCCACCATCTCCTGCGGCAGCCGCTCCGACGCAAAGGCGATGAAGACGACGATAAGAAGCCCGAAGACGATCAGGAGATCGATATCGACGCCGCCCACAACCTTCCCCCCGCGCCCCCGCTCGCCGACATGGCGGCCGAAGGGTCAGTATGACCGTGGCGGCCGGTTATTTCGCAAGCGCAAACTGAACGGTCAGGAGGGGTCGGTTTCGCCCAGCCGGCAGATATAGCGCCATTGCTCGTCCGTCACCGGCTGCACCGACAGGCGCGACTGGCGGACCAGCGCGATCTCCTCCAATGCGGGGTCGGCCTTCACCTGCTCCAGCGTCACCGGCTTCCCGAACGGCCGCACCGCCTCGAAATCGACCATGCCGAACCGGCCCTTGGGATCTGAGGGGTCGGGATAGTATTCCTTCACCACCGTCACGATCCCGACGATCTCCTTGCCCTCGTTGGAGTGATAGAAGAAGGCCTTGTCGCCGATCTTCATCGCCTTGAGGTTGTTCGACGCCTGATAGTTGCGTACCCCGTCCCAATGGGTGCGCTTGTTCTTCACCTGTTGCTGCCAGGACCATTTGAACGGTTCGGACTTCACCAGCCAGTAAGCCATCTCGCGCGACCTCACGACGCCTTGGGATAGACCTGCTTCCAGGGCGTGACCGTCACGCTCCGGAACAGCCCGGCCCTGGCGTAGGGATCGTCCTCGCAGAATCGCTCCGCCGCCGCACGGTCGTTGAAATCCATGATCAGCAGGCTGCCGATCATGGCGCTGCCGTCCTCGTTCTGCAGCGGGCCGGCGGCCAGGATCTTCCCCGCATGAACCGCCAGATGGTCCAGATGGGCGGCGCGGTTGGCGGCGCGGATTTCGCCCTGGTCGGGCTTGTCGACGCAATGGATCACGAAATGCACGGGACGATGTCTCCAGCGGGTGTGAGATGAAGCGAAAAGGGAAGGGACGTTACCCCAGCCCGGCCGGACCTGTCAGCCCGCCGCCTTCCTCGGCCTTGAACGGCCGGTCCAGGAGCGCGCCGATAGCCTCCTCTATGGTCATCCCCCGGTTGAGGATACCATCGACGGCGGCGCAGACCGGCATGTCGATGCCGTGGCGGTCGGCCAGCGCCGTCACCGCGGCGGCGGTATGGACGCCCTCCGTCACCGACCGGCGCGCGCCCAATATGTCGGCGAGATCCTCCCCCCGGCCCAGCGCGTCGCCCAGCGAGGTGTTGCGGGAGGCGAGGCTGCCGGCGGTCAGCATCAGATCGCCCAGCCCCGACAGCCCCATCAGCGTTTTCGGCCGCGCGCCCAGCACAGCGCCCAGCCGCATCAGTTCGGCCAGGCCGCGCGTGATCAGCGCGGCGCGGGCGTTCTCCCCCAGCCCGCGCCCCATCACCACCCCCGACGCGATCGCCAGCACGTTCTTGACCGCGCCGCCGATCTGCACGCCGGTCAGATCGTCCACCCAATAGGGCCGGAAGGTCCGGTGGCCCAGCCCGTCGACCAGCGCCCGGCCCAGCGTCGGGTTGGCGCAAGCCAGCGTGACGGCGGTCGGCAGGCCGCGCGCCATCTCCGCCGCGAAGCTTGGGCCGGACAGCACCGCCAGCGGCGCGTCGGGCTGCGCCTCGGCCACAAGTTCGGTCATCAGCCGCCCCGTAGCGGCCTCGAAGCCCTTGGCCGCGATGACCAGCGGCCGGTCGGTTCGGGGCAGAGCGCTGGCGAGAGCCTTTGTGTGCTGCGCCGGCGCGGCCAGGATCAGCGCGTCGGCGTCGGCCGTCTCCGCAAGGTCGGTTGTCGCCTTCAGCGTCGGATCGAGCGCGATTCCCGGAAGATAGGCCGGGTTCGCCTGACGCTGGTTGATCGCGGCGGCGACATCGGCGCTCCGCGCCCACAGCACGGTCCGACGGCCGGCACGGATTGCTCCCTGCGCCAGGGCCGTTCCCCAGGCGCCGGCGCCCAGGACGGCGATGCGTTGGATCGATCGGTCGGTCAATTGGCGGCACTCACTTCGGGAAACCTCACGCCTTGACGCCCGCGCCGATCGCCGGCGCCGCGTCGGGATCCAGCGGCCAGCGCGGCCGGGGCGCGAAGTCCAGCGGGTCTGTAAGGCCCAGCTTCAGCCTCTCCAGCCCCGCCCAGGCGATCATCGCCGCATTGTCGGTGCAGAGCGGCAGGGGCGGCGCGACGAAGGGCAGGCTTGCCGTTTCGGCCAGCGCTGTCAGCCGGGATCTCAAGACCTTATTGGCCGCCACCCCGCCGGCGACCACCAGCGCGCCGCCCGCCGGGTGCCGTTCGCGGAACATCGCGACGCCGCGGCCTGTGCGGTCGGCCAGGCTGTCGGCCGCGGCCTGCTGGAAGCTGGCGGCGATGTCCGATACGTCGCGGTCCGTCAGCGGCCCCGGCGGCAGCGCGTGGACCGCCTGCCGCACGGCTGTCTTCAGGCCGGAGAAGGAGAAGTCGCAGCCCGGACGGCCCATCATCGGGCGGGGCAGCGGGAAGCGGGCCGGATCGCCGTCCAGCGCCGCCTGTTCGACCAGCGGCCCGCCGGGATAGCCCAGCCCCAGCAGCTTCGCCGTCTTGTCGAACGCCTCCCCGACCGCATCGTCGATCGTGGTGCCCAGCCGGCGATAGTCGCCGATTCCGGACACTTCCAGAAGCTGGGTATGGCCGCCGGAAACCAGCAGCAGCAGATAGGGGAAAGGCAGGTTGTCGGTCAGCCGCGCCGTCAGCGCATGGCCTTCCAGATGGTTGACGGCCAGGAAGGGCAGGGACCGCGCGGCGGCGATGGCCTTGGCCGTCATCACACCGACCATCACCCCGCCGATCAGGCCGGGGCCGGCGGTGGCGGCGACGCCATCCAACCTGTCGAGGCCCAGCCCGGCTTCGCTCAGCGCCTGCCGGATCAGCCCGTTCAGATGCTTCAGGTGCGCCCGCGCCGCGATCTCCGGCACCACCCCGCCATAGGGCCGGTGGTCCTCAAGCTGCGACAGGACGACATTCGCCAGAATGCGCCGGTCGTCGGCGACGATGGCGGCGGCTGTCTCGTCGCAGGATGTCTCGATGCCCAGAACGATCATGGCGCAGGGTCATAGCAGCCCCCTGCGCCATGCTCAATTGGCGAACCGCTGCCCTTGTGGCAGGGGCGAGGTCCGGCGATGGCTGTGTTGGCTTATGCGTCCGTCAACTTATAGGCGGATCTGAGCAGGGCAATCGCCTCATCGCGAGTGAACGGTACCTTGATTGCTTTGGGGTCGAGAGTTTCGTCAGCCGCAGCCAGGTCAAGAAAGCGGCGCATGTCCTCCTGAATTTGCTCGGGCAAACTGATTGCAGCGTCGCCGGGCAGGAGCTGTGTCAGGCGGAGCACGTCATTGCGGTGTTTCCTGATATTCTTGCCGTCGATCCTTTCTCCCGCTTCTGACCTGGCGCTCAGATCGAGAAAGGCCCGTGCCTTGAAGGGAATGAGGAGCGTTTCGTCGATGATGGTTACACCTTCGATCTTCCGTTTCGCGGACTGCAGCGCTTCGTAGTACCCATCGTCGAGCAATATGGCCGAAAGGCTGACAATGTCTTCCTCGACCGGGATCGGCGTGAGTTCGGCATTTCCCGGAAGGTCGAGCGTGCCGGGCTTTCGGGAAAACAGCTCGATCATATAGGGGAAGCTTTGGTCCGACGGCTTGTGGAAGCGGTAGAACTCCTTCTCGCCGGTGTTCCGTTCGCGTGCCCGGTAGCCGCCCGCATCCAGAAACGTCCTGAAAGCCGCGCCGAAGGCGGCATCGACCACCTCAACGCAGAGCACCATGTCGATATCCTTGGTGGCTCTGAAATCAAGGCCGGCTTCATCGAACAAGAGATCGCAGGCCGCGCCGCCGATGATGGCGTAGGAATCCTCATGGTCGGCGAAGTATTCTTGAAATTTGTCGATGCCGGTCACCAAGGCAGGCTCTCCAATAGCTGGTCCGCAGCCATGGCGACACGCTCGTCGCGATGGCTGCGGAATTGTGCGTATAAGGAAAGGGCGTCGACCGTCTGGCCGTCGGACAGCCCGGCTGGATCGTAGGACCACGTCTCGATAATGCAGTCGGCTTCGTCACGGTCGACTTCGATGAGGCCAACAGTTTGCGAGATCGCTTTCCAGCCGCTGGCGGCGACGGCGAAGGTGTCGATGCGGGGACGGGCCAGTTCCGTGAGATGAGACAGTGCGGTTTCCCCGGCCAGCTTCAGGAAGGCTCCAAAGTCGTTTCCGCGCACGAATTTGAGGGAGCGAACCGGACTGCGCAGAAGCGGTGTCGCGTCTTCCAGGAGTCGTCGTCGCTCCGCCTTGAAGCGGATATGTCGTTCTTTTCCATGTCGCGCGGTTTCAGCGAGGCCGGTGGAGACCAGATCATCGAACGCCCGGCCGATCGACATTGCCGAATAATGAAGGCGTTCGGCCAGGAGGGATGGCGTTGACCCGCTCCTGCCGGGATGCAGGATATGGTGGAAAAGAACGGCTTGGGCGGCAGGGGACAGGCCATCCGCCTGTCGGCGCCGAGGCGCGCGGAAATGCTCGCGCAGATCGATCGCGAGATCGGGCATATAGAGCTGGTTGCCGGGAATGATGAAGGGAACGTGCTGGCCGATGAGGCGCGACCGGTTATGCGCGCTGATGGTCATGGTGGCGAAAACCGCCAGCGCATTGGTGGCGTTGCGGACGATGTCGATGTGCTTGGCAATGTCGGCCGGAGTGCCTGCGCCCTCGATCCTGGCGACGATAATGCAGCGCCGACCTAGAATGTACGCTTCGTAGAGCGCGTAGGTGTGTCCGATAAAGGACGGCAAGCTGCGCGCGGCCTCGAATGGACGGACATCGATGCGTTCATGAAGCAGTTCCCCCAGATAGCGTTCCAGCGCATCGGAGAACTGGACATCCTGGCTACTGCCGTCTCTTTCTAACATGGCATCGCACACTAACGCTGATAACGTTAGTGTGCAATGCTGCCGTTAGTGATGGTCGAGGGCGACTGCCCGCACTTCCGCCTCAAACGTCCAGCAGGTCGGCGCACTCCTCGACGATGTCGTCGTTCTCGACGCCGTCTTCCTCCAGCGTCCCCACGAAGCGCGCGGCGATCTGCTCGCGGGCGTCACGCTCCTGCCAGCCGCTGATGTCGGTGGTGATGTTCTCCGCCGTCCGGTAGGCGGTCGCCCTGCCGGCGCATGCGGCGGCCAGCACCTGCAGCTTCGCCTCATGGACCGATGTTTCCATGGAACTGGTGGTCACGATCCAGCCGAAGCTGAAGGCGATGACCGGCGCCGCGATCAGGCCGATGACGATTCCGGTGATATAGGGTTTGATCTGTTCGAATTTGCTCATGTGAATACAAGCCTCCGTTCCAGTTGAACTCTTCGCCGGCGGAATCCCGATTCATTTTCGAAAAGTTATTTCGCCGACGATTCGTCGGTAAACGCGACGGTTGATCTTGTTGTTGTTTGCCCGGCGCTGAGGAACGATTACGTAGTGCTGTGACATAGAGGAGTCAACCACAGTGATAATATTAAGCTATACTTTCCATATATTCCCATGAACGTACGAGGCGATACGGATTGACGATCGCGGCGGACGCGGCCTACATGCTGCCCCCATGACCACCATCCTGCGTATCGGCACGAGGGGCAGCCCTCTGGCGCTGGCCCAGGCCCGCGAGACCGCGCGCCGCCTCGGCGCGGCCTTCCCCGAACTCGCCGCCGAGGGCGCGGTGGAGATCGTGGTCATCAAGACCACGGGCGACCGCGTCCAGGACCGGGCGCTGGCGGAGATCGGCGGCAAGGGCCTGTTCACCAAGGAGATCGAGGAGGCGCTGATCGACAGGTCGATCGATCTGGCCGTCCACTCGATGAAGGATGTCGCCACCTGGCTGCCGCCGGGGCTGGAGATAGCCTGCCTGTTGCCGCGCGAGGATCCGCGCGACGCCTTCTTCGCCCGCGACAGCATGGCCGGGCTGGACGATCTGCCGCCGGGCGCAATCGTCGGCACCGCCTCGCTGCGCCGTCAGGCGCAGGTGCTGGCGCGCCGGCCGGACGTGTCCGTCGTCACCTTCCGCGGCAATGTCGAGAGCCGGTTGCGCAAGCTGGCGGAGGGGCAGGTCGACGCCACGCTCCTGGCCGTCGCCGGTCTGCGGCGGCTGGACAAGGCCGACAGGATCACCGCCATCCTGCCGGAGGATCAGATGCTGCCCGCCGTCGCCCAGGGCGCCATCGGCATCGAATGCCGGTCCGACGACGATCGGGTGCTGGAATGCCTCGCGCCGCTGCATTGCGCCCGGACGGCGGAGCGGGTGGCGGCGGAGCGCGCGCTGCTCAAGGTGCTCGACGGCTCCTGCCGCACGCCGATCGCGGCGCTGGCGACGCTGGGGGAGGGCGGCCGGATCAGTCTCGACGGGCTGGTCGCCAAACCCGACGGCAGCGAAATCCACCGTCTTCGCCGGGAAGGGGCGGCCGCCGACGCCGCTGCTTTGGGGGCCGAGGCGGGAGCGGAGCTGAAGGCCCGGATCGGGCCGGACTTCCTGATCGCGTGACGGCCTGGCTGGTCACCCGTCCGGAGACGGATGCGCTTCCGGTCGCGAAGGCCCTGGAGGCGCGGGGGGCGACCGCCATCGTCGCGCCGCTGATGACGATCGTCGATCATGCGCCGCCCGGCTTCGACGGCGGGGACGCCACCGGCTTCCTGCTGACCAGCGCCAACGGCGCCCGGGCGCTCGCCCGCACCGCCGCCCGGCGCGACCTGCCGGTCTTCGCCGTGGGCGACGGGACGGCGGCGGCGGCGAGGGAGGGCGGTTTCCTTCATGTCGCCAGCGCCGGCGGCGCGGTGGAGGATCTGGCGTCGCTGGTCGCCTCCAGCCTGTCGCCCTCCTTTGGGCCGCTCCTCCATGTCGCGGGAACTCATCTGGCCGGCGATCTTGCGGCGCTTCTCGATGAACAAGGCTTCACCGTGCGCCGCGAGCGGTTCTATGAAGCCCGCGCCGTCGAAGCCCTGCCCGCCGCCGCCGTCGAGGCCTTGCGCGACCGCGCCGTAGAGGGCGTCCTGCTTTTTTCTCCACGAACGGCGGAGGTGTTTGTTACGCTGGTCGGAAGGGCCGGTCTCGGCGGCGCTCTCCAGCCGCTTTCCGCGCTCTGTCTCAGCGCCGCCGTGGCGCGACGGCTGGACGATCGGGCCTGGGGCCGGATCGCGATAGCGCCGCGCCCCGATATCGCCGGGATGCTCTCACTGGTCGATGCGCCGGCCATTCGTCCGTGACTGGAACAACAGCGACGGCCCATGGTTTCTGACAGCGATAAACCCAACGCGCCGCCAGGCGGTTCTGGGCCGGAGGATCCCGGACACGAAGCCGGGACCGGCTCGCCCGCCGAACGGGTCATCGCCGCCTTCGGCGGTATCCGGCCCATGGCGTCGAAGCTGGGCATTCCCGTCACCACGGTTCAGGGATGGAAGAAGCGGCAGGCTATACCGGTTTCCCGCCATGACGATATCCGCGCCGCCGCGATCGCCCACGTGGTCGTCCTGGACCGCGCGGACCTTGCCGCCTCGGCGGGGCCGGACGAATCCCCGACGAAAGAAGAAGACAAAGCAGGCCACGTGACAGACATCCCAACCGACCGGCCGGACGCGCCGGAACCGGAGAAAGCCCCTGAACCTCCCGAAACCGCCGACATCCGTCAGGAAGCAGCGGTCTCCGAGGCGAAGCAGGCCCGCGACGCCCGCTCCCTCGCCGGGATCGCGCTGGGGCTGGCAATCCTCGGCCTTCTCGCCATCCTGACCCAGCCGCTCTGGGGCCCCAGGCTCGCCGCCGTCATGGGGGCAGGGGAGAACGGTGCGGAGAATGGCGCAGAGGACAGCGCGGGTGCCGACCGTCTCGCGGCGATGGAGGGCAGGCTGGCGTCGCTGGACGAAAGCCTGCAATCGCTGGCCTCGCTGAACGACCGGCTGGCGGCGCTGGAGGCAGCCCCCGCCGGCACGGACGCCGAGGCGCTGGCCCCGCTCCAGTCCGCGATCTCCGCTCTGGGCGACCGTATCGAGGGGCTGGAATCCTCCCGGACGGCGCTCGACAGCCTGACCGGGCGCGTCGATCGCCTGGAGCAGACGATCGATCAGTCTTCGACGGAGCTGGAGCGCGTCTCCGCCGCCCTTGCGCGATCGGAGGCGACCGACAGCCGCACCCAGGCGATCGTGCTGGCGGTCGGCCAGATCGGCCAGGCTTTGGCCCAGGGCGGTTCCTTCGATTCCGGCCTCACGGCCCTCCGCTCCGTCGCCGCCGGCGACCCGGAGTTCCAGCAGGCGCTGGAGACGCTCGACGCCCACGGCGCGCAGGGGGTGGCCGGACGGGAGGAGCTTGAGCGGCGGTTCCCCGCCATGGCCGATGCGGTGCGGCAGGCCGAATCCCTTCCGGCCGACGCTTCCTGGGTCGACCAGATGCGCGCCTCGGTCGAGGGGCTGGTGACGATCCGACCCGCGCCCGGAGAGGTCGAGGGCGACGATCCCGACGCCATCCTGGCGCGGGCCGAAGGCCGGCTCCGGGACGGCGACCTCGCCGGCGCGGTGGAGGCGCTGGGCGCACTCCAGGGCGACGCCGCGGCGGCCGCCGAAGAATGGCTCGCCGCCGCCCGGGCCCGGCTGGAGGCCGAGCGCGCGGTCGAGGCGCTGAACGGCCTCGCGGTGCGCCGTCTGGCCGGATCGGCCGATGCGCCGCCGCCAGACGAGCCGGCGGCCGAGCCCGCGAGTCAGCCGGCCGAAGCGCGGCAGCCGCCCGCCGAATCATCGTCATCCACCGAATCCGGGACGCAGTGATGCGGGCCGTCTGGTGGATCATCAAGATCGCGATTCTGGTCGCGGTGGCGATCTGGCTGGCGAACCGGCCGGGCGCGGTCGCGGTCGAATGGCAGGGCTATGTCGTCGAGACGTCGGTCGGCGTGCTGATCGTCGCGGTCGCGGCGCTGATGCTGGTCGCCGCCTTCCTCTACCGCCTGTGGCGCGGGGCGGCGCGGACGCCCGGACGGTGGCGGAATTACCGCCAGCGGTCGAAGCGTGAGCGCGGCTATAAGGCGCTGACCTACGGCATGGTCGCGGTGGCGGCCGGCGATCCCCAGGCGGCGCGGCGCCAGGCCCGCAAGGCCGACGCGCTGCTGAACGAACCGCCGCTGACCATGCTTCTGTCCGCCCAGGCCGCCCAGCTCAACGGCGACGACAACGCCGCCCGGTCCTATTTCGAAGCGATGCTGAAACGGCCGGAGACGGAGTTCCTCGGCCTGCGCGGGCTGCTCAACCAGTCGCTGCGGCAGGACGATCCCACCCGCGCCCTGTCGCTCGCCCGCCGCGCCAAGGATCTGAGGCCGGAGACGCCCTGGGTCCAGCGCGCGGTGCTGGAGCTTGAGATCAGGCAGCGCCAGTGGGCGGAAGCCCAGGCCAGCCTGTCCTCCGCTCGCAAGTCGGGCGTGATCGATGAGCAGACGGCGCGCCGCTGGACCACCGCCATTCTCATGGAGCGCAGCCGGATCGACGAGGCCGGGGGCGATTCCCACGCTGCCCAGCGTCACGCCCACCGGGCGCTGAAGCTGTCGCCGGACTTCGTGCCCGCCGCTGTGCGGGAGGCGCGCCTCCTTGCCCGGACAGGCAAGGACCGGCAGGCGCAGAAGGTGATCGATGCCGCCTGGACGCGCGCCCCGCATCCCGATCTCATGGCCGCCTGGCTGGACCTCGCCCCGGCCGACGAAGCGCCGCTGGACCGGGTGAAGCGGGTCGAACGGCTGCACCGGCTGCAGCCGGATAACGCGGAAAGCCTGACTGCGCTCGCGGAGGCCGAACTGGCGGCGAAGCTGTGGGGCGCCGCGCGCGGCCATCTGCTGAAGGTGGAGCGGAAGGCGCCGACGCGCCGCGTTTATCATCTGCTCGCGGATCTTGAGCAGGCGGAGCACGGCGACACGGCTGCCGCCCGCGCCTGGCTCGCCAAGGCCAGCGATTCCCCGCCCGATCCGACCTGGGTCTGCGGCCAGTGCGGCACGACCGCGATCGCCTGGACGGCGCTTTGCGGGGCCTGCGGGGCCTTCGACACGCTCGCCTGGCGCTCGCCGACCGAAGGCCTCCACCTGCCGGCGGCGGGGGGCTCCGGCGCGCCATTGCTCACCGCGCCTGTCGCGCCGGGCGGTCGTCCTCTTGTTGACGGCGAAGGCAGCGCCGCATAGCATTGTTAAAGTTCCATACTTCCTGGATTCCTCAATCTCGGCGGCTTCATTGAATGTCACAGATCGCGGCCGAGCTTAAACGGCTCGAACAGGCCCTCGACAGTCTCGAACGGGGGATCGCGGCGCGTGAGGCCGAACGGCCCGCTGTTTCCGGGGCGGGGGGCAACGCAACCGTACCGGACGCGGATGCCGTGGCCGACCGGGTGGAACGCGCCATCCACCGGCTCGAATCCCTGCTGGAGACACCCTGACGATGGCCCGCGTCGACGTCATGATCAATGGCCGCACCTACCCGGTCGCCTGCGGCGACGGGCAGGAGGACCGGGTGCGGGAGATGGCGCGCTATGTCGAGGGGCGGGTGGCGGAGATCAAGACCGTCGCCGGATCGGCCAGCGACACCCACCTCTTGGTGATGGCCGCGCTCCTGCTGGCCGACGAACTCGCCGATTCGCGCGCGGCGGAAGCCCGCGCCGGCGGTGGCGGCGACAGGGACGGTGAGGTCGCGGCCGCGATCGGCCGTCTCGCCGGCCGGATGGAGGCTATTGCGGCGCGGTTGGAACGCGCCTAGATAAGCCGGTGAGGCTGCGGGGTGCGTCAGGTTCCTTTGTCCCTGGGGCCGATGCGAATCCTCTAGGGAGCTGTCCCTGCCGGGGCTGTGGTCCCGGCACACGGCGCCCACCTGCTAAAGCAGGGCCCATGAGGAGACGAAATGACCAACGGCCGCTGCGGCCTCACCGATTCCGGCGCCGTGACTTCCCTCTCTGAACCCAAACGTGAAGCGCGCGAACGCGCCCGCCAGCTCCGCGCCGCCGCCCATGCGGCGGGGCAGGGCAGGGCGGCGATGGAGGTGCGGGACCGTTTCCTCCGCCACGTTCCGGTGGAGTCCGGAACCGTGATTGCGGGCTACGTGCCGATCCGCGACGAACTCGACCCCAACCCGCTGCTCGACGCGCTGGCCTCGGCCGGCGCGACCTGCTGCCTGCCCGTCACCCTCGGCCGGGGGCAGCCGCTGCGCTTCCGCCTGTGGCGTCCGGGCGAAGCCCTCGTTCCCGGCCTCTTTGGCGTCCCTGCGCCGGCGGAGGAGGCGGCGGAGGTCGCGCCGACGCTCGTCCTCGTGCCCATGCTGGGCTTCGACCGGAAGGGCCACCGGCTCGGCTACGGGGCGGGCTTCTACGACCGCACGCTCGACCGGCTCCGCCGTCACGGCCGGGTGCTGGCCATAGGGCTGGCCTATGCCGGCCAGGAACTTCCCCTCATCCCCGCCGACCCTCACGACCAGCCGCTCGACTGGATCGTGACGGAGCGGGAGGCCTTCAAACCTTCAGCGATTTCCTGATCCCATGCGTCTGGCCTTCATCGGCGATGTCGTCGGCCGCTCCGGCCGCGCCGTCCTGCTTCATCACCTGCCCCGCCTGCGGGAATCCCTGGCGCTCGATTTCGTCGTGCTGAACGGCGAGAACGCGGCCGGCGGCTTCGGCATCACGCCGAAGATCGCGCAGGAGTTCCACGACGCCGGGGCGGACTGCATCACCACCGGCAACCATGTCTGGGACCAGAAGGATATCATCGGCTATATGGAGCGCGACCAGCGCATCCTGCGCCCCGCCAACTTCCCGGACGGCACCCCCGGCCGGGGGGCGACGATCCTGCAATCCCAGGATGGCGGCCGTCAGGTCATGATCGTCAATCTGATGGCCCGCCTGTTCATGGACCCGCTGGACGACCCGTTCGCCGCCATCGACCGGATTCTGGCCGATGTCGCGATGCCGCGCGACGTGGACGCCATCGTGCTGGATTTCCATGGCGAGGCGTCCAGCGAGAAGATGGCGATGGGCCATTATCTCGACGGCCGCGCGACCCTCGTGGTCGGCACCCACACCCATGTCCCGACGGCCGATCTCCAGATCCTGCCGGGCGGGACCGCCTACCAGACCGATGCCGGCATGTGCGGCGATTTCGACAGCGTCATCGGCATGAAGAAGGAAGCGGCCATCCACCGCTTCATCCGCAAGATGCCCGGTGAACGCCTCAGCCCGGCGGAAGACGCCGCGACCCTCTGCGGCCTGATCGTCGACACCGACGACCGCACCGGCCTCGCCCGCCGCGTCGCACCGTTGCGCATCGGCGGCCGTTTGGCTCCAGCTATTCCAGACTTTTAAGTTCGGCTTGTAATTTTTTGTTTTTAATAGTCATTCCGGACTTGATCCGGAATCCATAGGCCCCCGCCGCTTCGCCGCCGGCGAAGAACGAACGCCGTTCCGACTGCCGTCGACACCGTATGGATGCTGGATCAAGTCCAGCATGACATTGTTATTATTACTTATTGTTTTTAAAAGTCATTCCAGACTTGATCTGGAATCCATAGGCCCTCAAAGCAGGCAGCGGCGGCGAAGGACGACTCAATCCCCGCCGGCCAGAACCGCGTCGACCTCGCGGTCGTCGATGCGGTTGATCGGGACGATCTCGCTCTCGCGGAGAAGCTCGTTCAGCAGCGGCACCTTGTCGTCGTCGATGTTGCTGGTGATCTCCAGCGCCACCGTCTCGCGGACGATCTTCAGCCGCTTGGCGCCATGCACCGGGATGGGGATCTTCCGGGTGCCGCAATACATCAGAACCGCCGACAGCAGATCCTCGTTGCCGATCTTGAATTCGGATTTCCGGCCGGTCCGGTCCTCCACGACGTTGAACGACATCGTGTGCCCGCCGCCGGATTTTAGGTCGGATCCGATGATGCGCCCGTAGGGTATCTTCATCCCCGTCCGGTGTGCGTAGTCGGTGACGGCATAGGCCAGATCCTCGCGCCGGAGGATGATATGCCTGATCTCGATGGGCATTCCGTGCTTCCTTGTGCGCTGCCGGGGTTGCGCCCCGCCGGCTGCGTCTCCCGTCATGGGCGTGTTATCTCACGCCCTATCGATAGTGGGAAAGACCTATCAGGGCGGCGGCGCCGATTCCGACGATCAGCACGAACAGGAGCCCGATCCGGAGGATGCTGACGCCCTTCTTGGCGGTCCTGGCTTCCTCTTCCTTTCGGGCGCGGTCCTTGGTCCGCCATTCCTCCACCTCGCGCCTGACCTGGCCGCCGCGTTCCAGCGCGCCGGCATTGTGGTCGTCGACGGGCGATCCGCGGAAGACGATCCGGGTGGAGGTGGCGTTGCGGTTGGTGTCGTAGATCTCCTCCACCACCCGGACGGCGAGGGACGGGCGGGTCGAACGGAGGCGGCGGGCCTCCATCAGCGCCAGTTCCTTGTCGTCGAACATGGCCTGGATGACCCACTGCCCGCCGCTGTAGGTCTGGATCTCGTAGGCGATCACGGTGCGGACTCCGCAGACTCCCGGGACTCCTGGCGCTCCGCCGTCGCGCCGGCGGCCACCGCGCGCCCGTTGGCGACGATCAGGACATGGTCCAGCCGGACGCCGTCCTCCGACAGCGGCAGCAGGATGTAGCGGTAGAGGAACAGGCCCTGCCGCGCGACCATCTCGCCGCCCAGGCTGAGCGGAACCCTGCGGTCCAGCACCCAGTCCAGATTGGCCGCGGCCGCGCCCAGCAGGGTGTTGGCCGCGATCTCCCGCACTTCCAGGCCGGTCACCGGGTCGCCCTCCGGCATCAGTTCCGCGCCCACATAGGAGAACCGGCTGGAAGCCTGGTCGGCCCCCACCGCGACGACGGCGCAGCACCGCCAGTCCTCGCCGATCGCCTGCGGGTCGATGTCCGACAGGGCGGGCAGGGCGCGGTCGCCCTTGATGTCCGTCCAGCGGGCCAGCATCCGCATGACCAGGCGCCGTTCGTCGTATTTGACCATGTCTTCTTCCGGAGTCTCCAAACGCGTTCCGGTTCCGAAATAGAGGATTTCGGTTAACATTCGATAAAACCCGGCGCGAAAGCCGGACTTCCCGCCGATGCCCAAAAGCGGCATAGTGCGCGCCATTCGCCGCCCCGCCTCCGGGCGCGGCGCGCAACGTCAAGTCAGCAAATCGGGGAACGCCAGGGCGCACTCATGGCCGGTCATTCACAGTTCAAGAACATCATGCACCGCAAGGGCGCGCAGGACGCCAAGCGCGCCAAGGTCTTCACGAAGGTTCAGCGGGAAATCCTCGTCGCGGCCAGGGAGGGCCTGCCCGACCCGGCGATGAACCCGCGCCTGCGCGCGGCCATCCAGGCGGCGCGCGCCGTCAACATGCCCAAGGACAATGTCGAGCGCACGATCAAGAAGGCGACCGGCGGCGGCGACGGCGACGATTATTCGGAGATCCGCTACGAAGGCTACGGCCCGTCCGGCGTCGCCGTGATCGTCGAGGCGCTGACCGACAACCGCAACCGCACCGCGGCGGAGATCCGCTCCACCTTCTCCAAGCATGGCGGCTCGCTGGGCGAGACCAACTCCGTCAGCTTCATGTTCAACCGGGTGGGGGAGATCGTCTACCCGGCCTCCGTCGCCGGCCCCGACGCGGTGTTCGAAGCCGCGCTGGAAGCGGGCGCGGAGAATGTCGAAAGCACCGACGAAAGCCATGCCGTCACCTGCGCGGTCGACGATTTCTCCGCCGTCCGGGACGCGCTGGAAGCCCGTTTCGGCGATCCCGAATCGGCCGGCCTCGTCTGGCGGGCCTTGAACGGCGTCGCGGTTGACGAGGAGGCGGCCGCCACGCTGCTGAAGCTGCTCGACGCGCTGGACGACAATGACGACGTGCAGCGCGTGTCGGCGAACTTCGAGATCGCGGACGATGTGATGGCGCGGCTGACGGCGTGACGCCGCAGCGGCGGGGGGAGCCGGCATCGTGAGAATCATCGGGCTCGACCCAGGGCTTCGGCACACCGGCTGGGGCATCGTCGATGTCGCCGGCAACCGGATCGTCCATGTCGCGGACGGCGCGGTCCATTCCGACGACAAGGCGCCGCTCGCCGAACGGCTGGTGCAGCTCCATGACGGGCTGACGGCGGTCTTGAGCGAGCACCGGCCGGTCGAGGCGGCGGTGGAGGAGACGTTCGTCAACAAGAACCCCACCTCCACGCTCAAGCTAGGCCTCGCGCGCGGCGTGGTGCTTCTGGTCCCGGCGCTGGCCGGCCTGCCGGTCGCCGAATATGGCGCCAACCATGTCAAGAAATCAGTCGTCGGCGCGGGCCATGCGGCCAAGGAGCAGGTCCAGATGATGGTCCGCATGCTGCTGCCCGGCACCTCTTTCTCCTCCGCCGACGCCGCCGACGCCCTGGCCGTCGCCCTCTGCCACGCCCACCACCGCCAGACCCAGGCCGGCATGGCCCGCCTGGCTGCCGCCCGATGATGCCCGCTTTCCGGAATGCCCAACGGACTCCCTCTCCCCTCGTGGGAGAGGGTTGGGGTGAGGGGGCTGTTGGTAATTGGCTGGCTGGTGGCAAGGTCTTCCAGAAAGCCCCCACCCCATGATCGCCCGCCTGAAAGGTCTTGTGGATTCCGTCGCCGCGGAAGGCTGCGTGGTCGATGTCGGCGGGGTGGGTTATCTCGTCTTCTGCTCCCGCCGCACCGCCGGGCAACTGACGCCGGGAGAGGCGGTTGCGCTGCATGTCGAGACCCAGGTGCGCGAGGACCACATCCACCTCTTCGGCTTTGCGGAGAAGGCGGAGCGCGACTGGTTCCGCCTGCTGACGACCGTGCAGGGCGTCGGCGGCCGGGTCGCGCTGGCGATCCTCTCCGTGCTGGACCCCGACGCCCTGGCGACCGCCATCGCGGCGCAGGACAAGGCGGCGGTGACGCGGGCCGACGGGGTGGGGCCGAAGCTGGCGGCCCGCATCGTGTCGGAGCTGAAGGACAAGGCGGGGACCATCGGCATCGGCGCGCCCGTCGTCACAGCGGAGAAGGGCGGGGCCCCCGCCGGCGGCGGCGCGTCGGCCGACGCGGTGTCGGCGCTGGTCAATCTCGGCTATGGACGGTCCGAAGCCTTCGCCGCCGTCGCCGCCGCCTCCCGCTCGCTCGGCGGTGAGGCGACGGTCGGCGCGCTCATTCCCGCCGCGCTCAAGGAGCTGGCGCCGTGACAGACGCCCGAATGGTGACTCCCGATTCGCTGCCCGGCGACACCCAGGACGCCTCCTTGAGGCCCCTGTCGCTGGACGAATTCATCGGCCAGCGGCAGGCCCGCTCCAACCTCAAGATCTTCATCGAGGCGGCGCGGGCGCGGGGGGAGGCGCTGGACCATGTCCTGCTCCACGGCCCGCCGGGGCTGGGAAAGACCACGCTTTCCAACATTGTGAGCCGCGAGTTGGGGGTCGGTTTCCGCGCCACTTCGGGCCCGGTGATCGCGCGGGCCGGCGACCTGGCGGCGATTCTTACGAACCTGCAACCGCGCGATGTCCTTTTTATTGACGAAATTCACCGGCTCAATCCGGCGGTGGAGGAGATTCTCTATCCCGCGATGGAGGATTTTCAGCTCGACCTGATGATCGGGGAGGGGCCGGCCGCCCGGTCGGTCCGCATTGATCTGCCGCCCTTCACCCTGGTGGGGGCGACAACGCGGTCCGGGCTGATAACGACGCCGTTGCGGGAACGTTTCGGGATTCCCCTGCGCCTGAATTTCTACGAGCCGGACGAGTTGGAGCTCATCATCCGTCGCGCCGCCACCCTTCTGAACTGCCCGCTGACGCCAGACGGCGCGGCCGAGATCGCCAAGCGCGCGCGGGGCACGCCGCGCGTCGCCGGCCGCCTGCTGCGCCGGGTGCGCGATTTCGCAATCGTCGCCGGGACCGACCCGGTCGACGCCGCCGCCGCCGACGCCGCGCTCTCCCGGCTGGATGTCGATGCGATGGGGCTGGATGCCATGGACCGCCGCTACCTCCGCACGATCGCGGAAAATTACGGCGGAGGCCCCGTCGGGGTGGAGACGCTGGCTGCCGCTTTCTCCGAACAGCGCGACGTGCTGGAGGAGGTCATAGAGCCCTATCTGATCCAGAAGGGGCTGCTCCAGCGCACGCCGCGCGGCCGGATGCTGGCCGACAGGGGCTACCGCTATCTCGGCGTCCAGGCGCCGGCGCGCGAGGCGGGGCAACTCGACTTCCTGACCGATCCAGGGGAGCAGGCGGATGGCTGACGGCGCGACGGCGGGTGTCGATGCCGGCCATCTTCTGCCGGTCCGTGTCTATTGGGAAGATACCGACGGGTCGGGCATCGTCTACCATGCCGGCTACCTTCGCTTCGCCGAGCGCGCCCGGACGGAATTCCTGCGCGCGCTGGGCTTCGACCAGAGCACGCTTCTGAACGAGACCGGCATCGCCTTCGCGGTGCGGCGGATGGAGATCGATTTCCTGTCGCCGGCGCGGCTGGACGATCTGCTGGAGGTCGCGACCTCCGTCACCGACATCGGCGGCGCCAGCCTGTCGATGCGCCAGCGGGTCGAACGCGACGGCCGCGCGCTGGCCGATATGAACGTGAAGCTGGCCTGCATGGACCGCCGGGGGCGGCCGGTCCGCCTGCCGGCCGCCTTTCGGGCGGGTTTCGCGGGAACAATGAGCAACCAAAGGGCTGTAGGGCCGAGAGCGAGATAGAAGACCATGGAGCAATCCACGCTGAATTCGGCCCAGATGCTGGGCGCCCAGGCGGTCCAGACCGCTCACGACCTGTCGCTGTGGGGCCTGTTCCTGCAGGCCGACATCATCGTCAAGGGGGTGATGCTTCTGCTGCTCGCCGCCTCGGTCTGGTGCTGGGCGATCATCTTCGAGAAGGCGATCCGGCTGCGCCGGCTCAACCGTCATATCGACGCGTTCGAGGAGAATTTCTGGTCCGGCGGGTCGCTGGAGGATCTCTACGACCGGGTCGGCTCCGGGCCGGGCGATCCGATGGCCGCCATCTTCGTCTCCGGCATGAAGGAATGGCGTCACGCCGCCGACCACGGCCTGACCTCCACCAGCCAGATGCGCGCCGGCCTCCAGCAGCGCATCGACAGGGTGACGGGCGTCGCCCTGGCGCGGGAGATGTCGGTGCTGGAGAAGGGAATGACCGTGCTGGCCTCGGTCGGCTCCACCGCCCCGTTCATCGGCCTGTTCGGCACGGTCTGGGGGATCATGAATTCCTTCACTTCGATCGCGGCGTCGGACAACACCAGCCTCGCCGTGGTCGCGCCCGGCATCGCCGAGGCGCTGTTCGCCACCGCGCTCGGCCTCTTCGCGGCCATCCCGGCCAGCGCCTTCTACAACAAGTTCAGCAACGATCTGTCGAAGCTGGCCGACCGGCTGGAGAATTTCTCCGGCGAGTTCTCGGCCATCCTGTCCCGCTATCTCGAGGAACGGGGCTAGATCATGGGAGTCCAGCTCGGATCTCCCGGCCGGGGCAGGGGCCGCCGCTCGTCCTACCGGCCGATGGCGGAGATCAACGTCACGCCGTTCGTCGACGTGATGCTGGTGCTGCTGATCGTGTTCATGGTGACCGCACCCCTGCTGACCGTCGGCGTGCCGGTCGACCTGCCGCAGACCCGCGCCGAGAACATCAGCCAGGACAATGAGCCGCTGATCGTCTCGATCAATTCCGGCGGCCAGATCTACGTCATGGAGACGGCGGTCGAGCTGGAGAATGTCGGCGCGCTTCTGGTCGCGGTGACCGGCGCCAACCCCGAGGCGCGGATCTTCGTGCGCGGCGACCGGGCGATCAACTACGGACGCATCATGGAAGTGATGGGGGCGCTCAACAGCGCCGGGTTCCAGCATGTCGCCCTGGTGGCGGAGATGCCCTCCGGCCGGCCGCCCGCCGAAGGGCGGTAACGGTCGATCATGCCGCTCAGCCTTCTCGTCTCGATCGGCTTCCATCTCGCGGTCATCCTGCTGATGATCTTCGGGCTGCCCTGGTTCCAGCAGGAACGCGTGGAGCCCATGGGCGGGACGCCGGTGCAGGTGATCACCGAAGCCGAACTGGCGGAGATCACCGCCGCTTCGGAAGCCGTGCCCGACGCGCCGGAGCCGGAGCCCCGGCCTACCCCGACGGAGGAACCGCCGCCGCCGGAACTGCCGGAGCCCCTGCCGACACAGGCTCCTCCGCCGCCGGAGCCGACGGCCGTCCGGCCGCCGGAGCCGCCCGAACTCGTCCAGCTTCCCGAGGCCCGCGAGCCCGAGCCGGTGCCCGAACCGGAACCCGCGCCCGAACCCCCGCCGCCGCCCGAGCCCGAACCGGAGCCTGTCCCCGAGCCGGAACCCGAACCCGAGCCCATCCCGGAGCCCGAGCCGGAACCGATTCCTGAACCAGAGCCTGAACCTGAGCCAGAGCCCGAGCCCGAACCGGAGCCGGAACCGGAACCAGAGCCCGAACCGGAGCCCGAGCCCGAGCCGGAGACTCCGGACGTGCCGTCGCCGCAACGCCGCCCCGAACCGCCTCCGGAACCTGAGCCAGAGCCCGAACCCGAACCGGAGCCCGAGCCCGAGCCAGAACCTGAGCCGGAACCCGAGCCCGAGGGCGCGGTGGCGGATATCCTCGACAGGCTGAGGAACGAGGAGCAGCCGGAAGCACAATCCTCCGCGCCGGCGCAGACCGAATCGCTCACCCCCACAAGGCTGGCGGTGGGGGAGGAGAACGCGGTGCGCGACGCCATCCGACCCTGCTGGAACGTCGATCCCGCCGCGCTGGACGTGCCCGCCGTGCGCGTGAGGGTGGAGATGAACCAGGACGGGTCGGTGCGCTCGGCCGAACTGATGGACCCCGGCCGCACCGGCGATCCGGCCTACCGGTCGGCGGCCAGCCGCGCTCTCCGCGCCGCCCAGAACCCCGCCTGCCAGCCCTGGCCGTTGCCTGCCGAGAAATGGCCGCAATGGCGTGTCATCGAATTTACCTTCGACCCGGAGGACATTTTCTAAAATGCGGGATTTGTCCTTCGAGGCCGGCGATTGTTACCGTCGGCCTCCGTCGCCATGAGTTGTCTTGAGGAGCCGTCCCGCATGTTTGCCCCGAAGCGTTTCAGCCTGCCGCTCTTCGCGGTCCTGCTGATAGCCGCCGCCGCCCTGCTCCTGGCCGTCCATCCGGCCCGGTCGCAGGTCCAGATCGATATCACCCAGGGCGTGCAGGAGCCGCTTCCGATCGCCGTCACGGATTTCTACGGCGTGGGCGCGGAGGAAGCGCAGGCGGGCGTCGACATCGCCGGCGTCATCTCGGCCAACCTGTCGCGGTCGGGGCTGTTCCGGCCGATCGACAAGGCGGCCTTCATCCAGAGTTCGGCGGCGCTCCAGAACGGGCCGACCTTCTCCGAATGGCGGGTCATCAACGCCCAGGCGCTGGTTTCCGGCACGGTTCAGGTCCAGCAGGACGGCCGCTATCGGGTGGAGTTCCGGCTGTTCGACGTCATCAACGAGAATCAGATGGTCGGGCTGGCCTATTTCACGACACCGGACAACTGGCGGCGCGTGGCCCACAAGATTTCCGACCTGATCTACCAGACGATCACCGGCGAACAGGGCTATTTCGACACCCGCATCGTCTATATCGCCGAAAGCGGGCCGGCCAACGCGCGGGTGAAGCGGCTGGCGATCATGGACCAGGACGGGGCGAACCATCAGTACCTGACCGACGGCGAGACGCTGGTCCTGACCCCGCGCTTCTCCCCCTCGGCGCAGGAGATCACCTACCTCGCCTATTACAACGACCGGCCCAGGGTCTATCTGCTGAACATCGATTCCGGCCGTCAGGAGCTTCTGGGCGACTTCCCGGGCATGACCTTCGCCCCGCGCTTCTCGCCCGACGGAAACCGGGTCATCATGAGCATGGCGGAGGGCGGCAATACGGAGATCTACACCATGGATCTCCGCACCCGGCAGACCCAAAGGCTGACTAACAACCCGGCGATCGACACCTCGCCCTCCTTCTCTCCGGACGGGACCAGGGTGGTGTTCGAATCGGATCGCGGCGGTTCCCAGCAGCTTTATGTGATGAGCGCCAATGGCGGCGACGCCCAGCGAATCAGCTTCGGCGAGGGGCGCTACGCCAGCCCGGTCTGGTCTCCGCGCGGCGACCTGATCGCCTTCACCAAGCTGCACCAGGGGCGCTTCTTCATCGGGGTCATGCGCCCCGACGGCAGCGGCGAGCGCATCCTTGTCGACGCCTTCCATGTCGAAGGCCCGACATGGGCGCCGAACGGCCGCGTCCTCATGTATTTCTCTGAGCAGCCTTCGGGCGCGGGCGGGGAGGGACGATCGGTGAAGCTGTACACGGTCGACCTCACGGGCAGTAATAGATGGACCGTTCCGATACCCCAGGACGGGTCCGATCCGGCGTGGTCGCCCTTGCTTCCTTGAGGCTCGCGGATTATGTTCCGCCGGTTCGCGACGCATGGTAATATGATTTCCAGTGCGTCGTGACCGGAATGACCGAGGTGATGAACTCCGGCATTACTTCCGGTTGTCAATAAGTGTATGTGCGCAACACTCCTAATGTCGGGGGACATCGAGATGCGATTTAAGGTTCTTTCTCTCTTTGCCGCAGTGCTGCTTGTCGCGGCCTGCGGTTCCAACCGTGACGAATCGGCCATGGTCACCGGCGGGGGCGACACGACGTCGGCCACCACCGAGACCAGCACCGTGACTCCGGGCTCCCAGGAAGATTTCGTCGTCAATGTCGGCGACCGCGTCTTCTTCGGCTTCGACCGCTTCGACGTCAGCGCCGAGGCCCGCGCGACCCTGGACCGTCAGGCCGCGTGGCTGCAGCAGTATCCGAACACCAGCGTCACGATCGAAGGCCACGCCGATGAGCGCGGCACTCGTGAGTACAACCTGGCGCTCGGCGACCGCCGCGCCAACGCCGTGAAGAACTACCTGGTGGCGGCCGGCGTCCCGGCGAACCGGATCACCACCATCAGCTACGGCAAGGAGCGTCCGGCCGTCCTCGGCTCCAACGAGTCGGCCTGGGCCCAGAACCGTCGCGCGGTCACCGTCCTGAACTAAGGTTCGGCGACACCGCCACGCGCTTCGCGGCGCGGCCGCCCCGAAAGGGGCGCGCCGCGCCGCTTTGCGTTTCAGCCCCATTCCCATCCCCACGCCATACTTTCGCCGGGATGGCCGGACAGGCTTCTTTATTTCCTCGCCATCTTTTCCCTCGCCCCTCCGGGGAGAGGGAGGGGCCCGCGAAGCGGGAGGGTGAGGGGTCTTCGGCCCTCCCAGACCGAACGGAACCCATATGATGCGCCTCATGCCCACGACCCTCCTCAACGCCCGCGGCCTGCGCGCGGCGGGTGTCGGCATCCTGCTGGCGGTCGCCACAGCGCCGGCCTTCGCCCAGGACGCCGACATGCAGCAATTGCTGAACCGGCTGGGCCGGCTGGAGCGGGATATCCAGACCCTGTCGGCGGAGGTCTATCGCGGCGGCGGCGCGCCGTCGGCGGGCGGCGCATCCAATCTCAGCGGCGGCTACGCGACCCAGGTGGAGGCGCGGCTGCAATCGCTGGAACGCCAGATTCAGAACCTGACCGGCAATATCGAGGAGGTCCGCCACCAGACGCGGGAGGTCGGGGCCCGGCTGGACAGGGCGCTGGCCGATATCGAGTTCCGCCTGACGGAGCTTGAGGGCGGCGGCGCGGCGCTACCGCCCTCCACGACCGGGGCGGCGCCCTCCACGACCGGCTCGGCTCCCACGGAGACCGTCGGGCCTACCTTCGACAGCATCGCGGAAAGTGCGGGCGCGAGCGGCGCTGCGCCCACGGCCACCGCGTCGACCTCGGGCATCCTCGGCACCCTCCCGGCGGACTCCCTTCCGGCCGATCCGCCCGCCCCCGACGCCGCTGCCGGCGCGACCTCCGTCTCGCTCCCCTCCGGATCGGTCAACGATCAGTACAATTACGCCTACGGCCTCCTGGCGCAGGGCGACTATGCCCAAGCGGAACAGGCGCTGAGCCAGTTCCTGACAGCCCATCCGGACGAGCCGCTTTCCAGCAATGCCCAATATTGGCTGGGGGAGACCTATTACATCCGCGGCCAGTTCAACGACGCCGCCATCGCCTTCGCGGAGGGCTACCAGAAGTTCCCGGACGGGGCGAAGGCGGTCGACAGCCTGCTCAAGCTCGGCATGTCGCTCTCCGCCCTCGGCCAGACCCAGGACGCCTGCCTGACCTTCCAGCAGCTTCAGTCGGAATTCCCCACCGCCCCCGCCGGCATCTCCCGCCGCGCGGAACAGGAGCGTGACCGGCTGCAGTGCGGATGACGCTCGCCGCCGCCTTCGGGCGCGCGCTGGACCGGCTGGGGCCGTTCGGGGATCGTCCGCGCCTGGCGGTCGCGATCTCCGGCGGGTCCGATAGCCTCGCCCTCTGCCTGTTGGCCGATGAATGGGTGCGACGCCGGGGCGGCGAGGTCCTCGGCCTCACCGTGGATCACGGCCTGCGTCCCGATTCCGCCGCCGAGGCCGGCCGGGTCGGGGAATGGCTGGCCGCGCGCGGAATCGCCCACCGCATCCTGCGCTGGCCGCCGCCCCATCCCGCCGCCGGCCTTCAGGAAGCCGCCCGCGAGGCGCGCTATGGCCTGCTGGAGGATGCCTGCGCGGCCGACGGCATCCTGCATCTGCTGCTGGGGCACACCACAGACGACCAGGCGGAAACCTTCCTCCTCCGGCTCGCCGGGGGAAGCGGCGTGGATGGCCTCGCCGCCATGCCCGCCGTCCGCACCGGCCGCCGGGTCCGGCTGCTGCGGCCGCTGCTGGGGCTGTCGCGACAGGATCTGCGGGCGGAGCTTCGGGCGCGCGGGCAGGGTTGGATCGACGACCCGTCGAATGAAAACCCCGCTTTCGCCCGCGTTCGCCTGCGCGCCGCCGGAGAGGCGCTGGGCGCGGAAGGCATGACGCCCCGCCGCCTCGCGGAAACCGCCCGGCGCGCCGGGCTTGCCCGGAGGGCGCTGGAGACGGCGGCCGCGTCGCTCGCCGCCCGGGCCATGACGATCGATCCCGAAGGCTTCGCTCTCATCGACCCCCGGCCGCTGGCGCGGGCGGCGCGCGATCCGGCGTTGCGCGTGCTGGGCCGATGCATCGCCATCGTCGGCGGATCGCGGCGCCCGTCCGCCCCGGCGGCGCTGGAGGCGCTTCTCGACCATCTGTCGGAAGAGAAGATCGCCCGCCGGACGATCGGCGGCTGCCTCCTGGCCCCGGCGTCGGGCGGCGCGGTGCTGATCGCGCGGGAGCCCGGTCGCATTCCCGGTCCCGACACAGCCGTTCCCGGGGAAGGGCGATGGGACGGAAGGTTCCGCGTCATGCTGTCGCGTCGGCAGGCGGAAGGGGCTGAGATCGGGGCTCTGGGTCCCGCGCCGGCCGGCGCTCTCGGCCTGCCGCGCCGCCCTTCCTCGGTCGTCCGATCCTGGCCCGGCCTCTGGCGGGACGGAAAACTGATCGCCGTGCCGGAATTTGCGGCTCGGCAAGAGGACGGGCCTTGGGGTAGTCTGGAGACGTTCCAGGCGCAATTCGCCCCCCCGGCGCCTGCGTTCGGTCCAGGTTTCGCAGTTGTTTAACAATCGCGAAGCATTATCTAACGGGATGAGTTATAGGGCGATGCTGCCCGAAATGATGACGCCGCGAGGATTCAACGGGTTTTCCGCGGCTTGAGGAGAGGCGACCTTCCGTGAACAATTTCGGCAAGAACCTCGCCCTGTGGATCATTATCGGCCTTTTGCTGGTGGCTCTGTTCAACCTGTTTCAGAGTTCCGGCAGCCGTAGTCCGCAGGCGTCCGTGCCGTACAGCGATTTCGTGACCTCCGTCGAAAGCGGGCAGGTCTCCGATGTCGTCATCAAGGGCAACCAGATCACCGGCCATTATTCGGACGGCCGGCCGTTCTCCAGCTACGCGCCTCCCGACGCCCAGCTCGTTCCGCGGCTGACGGAAAGCGGCGTGCGCGTCTCAGCCCAGCCGGACGACAGCAATGTGCCGTCGCTCTTCTCGATCCTGCTCTCCTGGTTCCCGATGCTGCTGCTGATCGGCGTCTGGATCTTCTTCATGCGCCAGATGCAGTCCGGCGGCGGCAAGGCGATGGGCTTCGGCAAGTCCCGCGCCCGCCTGCTGACCGAACGCACGGGCCGCATTACCTTCGACGATGTCGCGGGAATCGAGGAGGCCAAGCAGGAGCTTGAGGAGGTTGTCGAGTTCCTGAAGGACCCGCAGCGTTTCCAGCGGCTGGGCGGCAAGATCCCCAAGGGCGTGCTGCTGGTCGGCCCTCCGGGCACCGGTAAGACGCTGACCGCCCGCGCCGTGGCGGGTGAGGCGAACGTGCCGTTCTTCACCATCTCCGGCTCCGATTTCGTTGAGATGTTCGTCGGCGTCGGCGCCAGCCGCGTTCGCGACATGTTCGAACAGGGCAAGAAGAACGCGCCCTGCATCATCTTCATCGATGAGATCGACGCCGTCGGCCGCCATCGCGGCGCCGGCCTGGGCGGCGGCAACGATGAGCGTGAGCAGACGCTGAACCAGCTTCTGGTGGAGATGGACGGGTTCGAGGCGAACGAGGGCGTGATCCTGATCGCCGCGACCAACCGTCCTGACGTGCTGGACCCGGCGCTGCTGCGTCCCGGCCGCTTCGACCGTCAGGTCGTGGTGCCCAACCCCGATGTGATCGGGCGGGAGAAGATCCTGAAGGTCCATATGCGCAAGGTGCCGCTGGCGCCGGACGTGGACGCCAAGATCATCGCCCGCGGCACACCCGGCTTCTCCGGCGCGGACCTCGCCAACCTGGTGAACGAGGCCGCCTTGCTGGCCGCCCGGCGCGGCCGCCGCGTCGTCGGCCAGTCGGAGTTCGAGGCCGCCAAGGACAAGGTCATGATGGGCGCGGAGCGCCGGTCGATGGTCATGTCGGAGGATGAGAAGAAGCTGACCGCCTATCACGAGGCCGGCCACGCCGTCGTCGCGATGCACGAACCGGCGTCCGATCCGGTCCACAAGGCGACGATCATCCCGCGCGGCCGCGCGCTGGGCATGGTCATGCGCCTGCCGGAAGGCGACCGCCTGTCGCTCCGCCGCGACAAGTGCAATGCCGATCTCGCCGTCGCCATGGGCGGCCGGATCGCGGAGGAACTGATCTTCGGCGCCGACAAGGTGACCTCCGGCGCGTCCGGCGACATCAAGATGGCGACCGACCTGTCGCGCCGCATGGTGACCGAATGGGGCATGAGCGATAAGCTCGGCATGCTCTCCTACGGCTCCAATTCGGAGGAGGTGTTCCTGGGCCATTCGGTGACCCAGCAGAAGAACATGTCCGACGCCACGGCGCGCACGGTCGATGAGGAAGTCCGGAATATCGTGGACACGGCCTATGCCCGCGCCAAGCAGTGCCTGACCGACAATATCGATGAACTGCACGCCGTCGCGAAGGGTCTCCTGGAGTTCGAGACGCTGTCCGGCGACGATATCCGCGCGCTCCTGCGCGGGGAGGAGATCGTGCGGACGGACCCGGAGGACATGGCCCCGCCGCCGCCGCGCAAGACCGGCAAGCGGGCCTCCGTACCCAGCGGCGGCTCCCAGGGCGGCCTCGGCCCCGCACCCCTGCCGGGCGCCTGACCCTTACCGAACCCCCGGCCTCAGCGCCGGGGGTTTCGATTAGAGGCCTCCCCGAATAGCCGACCAATGACGACAAAAGCCGACATAAGCCGACAAAAGCCCGCCGGCCTTCCCCTGCTGCCCGGCCTTCCGGCCGACCGGCCGCTCATCATGGGCATCGTCAATGTGACGCCGGACAGCTTCTCCGACGGCGGCGATTTCGCCGCGCCGGACCGCGCCATAGCCCATGGCCGCGCGCTGCTGGCGGCGGGGGCGGACATCCTCGATATCGGCGGCGAATCCACCCGCCCCGGCGCGGACCCTGTCTCGGTGGGGGAGGAGATCGCGCGCATAGCCCCGGTCGTCCGGGCGCTGGCGGGGGAGGGGGCGGTCGTCTCCATCGACACCCGCCACGCCGCCGTGATGCGCGCGGCCCTGAACGAAGGCGCGGCGATCCTGAACGACGTGACCGCCCTGACCGGCGATCCCGGCAGCCTCGCGCTCGCGTCGGAAAGCGGCGCGCCGGTGGTGCTGATGCACATGCTGGGCGATCCCCGGACGATGCAGGCCGACCCGCGCTATGACGACGTGGTCCGGGACGTCTACGATTTCCTGGCCCGGCGGGTCGCGGCCTGCGAGGCGGCCGGAATCCCGCGCGACCGGCTGATCGTCGATCCGGGCATCGGCTTCGGCAAGACCGTCGCCCATAATATCGAGCTGCTGCGCAGGCTGGACGCCTTCCACGGTCTCGGCTGCCCGATCCTCGTCGGCGTCTCGCGCAAGCGCTTCATCGGTTCGATCAGCCGGGACGAGCCGCCGAAGGAACGCGTCGCGGGGTCGCTGGCGGCGGGGCTCGCCGCGCTGGATCGCGGCGCGCGCATTCTCAGGGTCCACGATGTCGCCGAAACCGCGCAGGCGCTGGCGATGTGGATGATGCTTCGCTAATACATCGGTTTGCATTCCTGCCTTTCTTCGGCGTATGAACGGTTCATGACACGCAAGCTCTTCGGTACGGACGGCATCCGCGGCACGGCGAACAGCGAGCCGATGACCGCCGAGACGGCGCTGAAGGTCGCGATGGCGACCGCCGCGCAATTCCGCAACGGCGACCATCGCCATCTGGTGGTGATCGGCAAGGACACGCGGCTTTCCGGCTACATGATCGAACCGGCGCTGACCGCCGGCTTCATCTCCATGGGCATGGATGTGGTGCTGGTCGGCCCGATGCCGACGCCGGCCATCGCCATGCTTACCCGGTCGCTGCGCGCCGACATGGGCGTCATGATCTCAGCCTCCCACAACCCGTTCGAGGATAACGGCATCAAGCTGTTCGGGCCCGACGGCTACAAGCTATCGGACGAGGTCGAACTGGCGATCGAAGCGCGGATCGAAGCCGGGTTCGCCGACGACCTCTCGCCGCCGGGCAAGCTGGGCAAGGCGCGGCGGCTGGACGACGCGCAGGGCCGCTACATCGAATATGTCAAGAACACCTTCCCGCGCGGCCTGCGGCTGGACGGGCTGAAGATCGTCGTCGACTGCGCCCACGGCGCGGCCTACCAGGTCGCCCCCCGCGTCCTGTGGGAGCTTGGGGCGGAACTCGTGCCGATCGGGGTGGAACCGAATGGCACCAACATCAACAAGGATTGCGGCGCCACCGCCACGGCGCGGATGCGCCAGTCGGTCGTCGAGACGGGCGCCCATCTGGGGCTGGCGCTGGACGGCGACGCCGACCGGCTGATCATGGCGGATGAGAAGGGCGCCCAGATCGACGGCGACCAGCTCATGGCCGTGGTCGCCGGCCAGTGGGCCGATAACGGCCAGCTTCACGGCGGCGGCGTCGTCGCGACCGTGATGTCCAATCTGGGCATGGAACGCTACCTCGCCGGCCGGGGCCTCACCCTTCACCGCACCGCCGTCGGCGACCGCTATGTGGTGGAGGCGATGCGCGCCCACGGCTTCAATGTCGGCGGGGAGCAGTCGGGCCATATCGTGCTGGGCGACTACGCCACCACCGGCGACGGGCTGATCGCCGCCCTCCAGGTGCTGGCGGTGATCCAGCAGTCCGACCGCCCGGCCAGCGAGACCTGCCGCCCCTTCGATCCGGTGCCGCAGCTTCTGCGCAATGTCCGCTATAGGGCGGAGCCGGGACGGCCCGGCCCCGTCGACCATCCCATCGTCCGCAAGGCGATCCATGACGCCGAGGCGCGGCTGGGCGCAGAAGGCCGTCTGCTGATCCGCAAGTCCGGGACCGAACCGCTGATCCGCGTGATGGCGGAAGGCGATGACGCCGCACTGGTCGAGGATGTCGTCGGATCGGTCGTCGACGCGGTCGGCCGGGTGGGACAAGAGGCGGAACGGCCGATGGGGAAGGCGCTGTGAACGGGCGCATTCTCGTCATCGGCGGGTCGGACAACACCGGAAGCGCCGGCATCCAGGGCGATTTGAAGACGGCGACCGCGCTCGGC
Organism: Inquilinus sp. CAU 1745; assembly: GCF_039839375.1. NCBI lineage: Bacteria > Pseudomonadati > Pseudomonadota > Alphaproteobacteria > Rhodospirillales > Rhodospirillaceae > Inquilinus > Inquilinus sp. CAU 1745. The sequence continues at coordinate 19,565 of NZ_JBDOQU010000011.1, read as the reverse complement.
GGCTACGCATCCTCCGCGATCACCTGCATCACCATCCAGGATGGCGGCGGCATGCGGGACATGGTGGAACTGCCCGCCGACCTCGTCGGCCGCCAGATCGACGGCGTGATCGACGGGTTGGGCGTCGACGCCGTGAAGGTCGGCCTGCTGACCACCCCGGAAATGGTCGACGCCGTCGTCGACCGGCTGGAACGGGTGCCCGACGCGCCGGTCGTGGTCGACGCCGCCACCTCCAGCCGGGACCGCCGCGCGCTCACCGATTCCGACACCGTCGCCAATCTGAAGCGCCGGCTCATGGTCAGGGCGCGCATCCTGGTCGCCAGCGTCTCCGACGCCGAAGTGCTGGCCGGCGCGGCGATCCGGACGCTGGACGACAAGCGCCATGTCGCCGACATGCTGCGCACCATCGGCGTGGAAACCGTCGTACTGACGGACGAATCCGGAACCGGCGACACGGTCGTCGACTTCATCGCCGGCCCCGGCAGCGGGCTCGGCGAGGACGGGGAAAGGGTGGCGGACTATCCGCGCCCCCATGGCCGCAAAGTGCGAGGCGTCTCCGGCGCGCTGGCCACGGCCATCGCCACCTTCCTCGCACGGGGAAGCGACCCCGCCAGCGCCGTCGCCCACGCCCGCATGTACCTCGCCAGCGCCGTCGCCCACGCGCCGGAACTCGGCATGGAAATCGGCCCCATCCACCACGGCTACGCCTTCCTCTTCGACCCCCTGCAGCGGGGGTGATCTCTCTTTTGGTCATTCCGGACTTGATCCGGAATCCATAGGCCCTCGCCGTTTCACCGGCGGCGAAGACCGGACGCTTCTTGCCCAGCGCCGCCGCTCAATGGATGCCGGATCAAGTCCGGCATGACGACGATTTGAACCTCATCCTGAGCCCGTCGAAGGATGCGTGCCCACATGGTTCGACAGGCTCACCATGAGGTTGAGGGGAAACGGCCTCCCATGACCGTTAGGTTAAACCTGAAACTCAACCGCCCCATGTCTTGACCTGGCGGTCGACCGACCCCATTCTGATGATGCCGATTCGAAGTCCGCTTCGATCGGCCCTGTGGCCCTCAAGGGCTCGCGGCAATTTGACGGAAGCAGCTTGCGCCGCGTCACCAAACGCTAAAGCGCCACGAAGCGACTTCGTGGTTCCTGAACGTAAGAAAGGACCCACCCGTGATGATCCTCCCGATCGTCCTTCCCGCTTTCCCCGACGACCTTCGATGGCGCCAGCGAAAACAGCCGGCGTGTTGGCGAATGTGCCGGGGCGCTTCCTAGCGCCCATGCCCGTCCGGTTCCGTGGAACCCGACTCGCAGCATCTCCATTCATTCAGCCAGAACCAGTCCGCCGACCCTTGGCGGCCATCGGAGATTCCATGTCTTCCAACGCTTACGCGATCGAAGCCGCCGGCATCAGCGCCGGCATCGTGATCCATGAACGGGGCGGCTTCCGCTTCTACGCCGCCCATGAATCCTTCACCTCGATGGACGGCCAGATATTCAAGCGTCCCCGCGACGCGGAGAAGGCGGCCGAGAAGCTGGTCGCCGACCGTCCGGCCGACCGGCTGCGGCTGGCGGTCTGATCCGCCGCGGCGACACCGGCGCGGCCTCGACCACCATCAACGCCGTATGGATGCTGGATCAAGTCCAGCATGACCTTGTTTTTGTTGGTCATTCCCGACTTGATCGGGAATCCATGGGCCCTTGCCGCTTCACTGGCGGCGCGGGCCGGTCAGCCTCGTCGGCGCTGGCCGGCGACGATCATGATTCCGCCGACGACCAGCAGCGCGATTCCGGCATAGGTCGGGATGCCGATGGTCTTCTGCGTCTCGGCGGTGGCCTCGATGGGCCCGACCTGGAGGACCTGCTCCTCCGTGGTGTAGGAGATCGTGGGCACGACCAGCGCCGCGATGCCCAGGACGATCAGGACCAGGCCGATGATGGTGGGAATACGCAACGCTCTATTCCTTCGATAATGTTCCGGCTTGCCGGTGCGCAGGCGAAACGATCAGGATCGGGGAAGGTTGCACCGCCGCCGGCGATCGCGCAGGCAGGAAGAAGAAGGGCAGGGGAAAGCATGCATCTCGACTATGTAACGGCCGACGTCTTCACCGATCGGCCGCTGACCGGCAACCCGCTGGCGGTGGTGCTGGACGCCGACGGTCTGTCGGGCCGCGCCATGCAGCGCATCGCCGGAGAGTTCAACCTGTCGGAAACCGTCTTCGTGCTGAAGCCGCGCGATCCCGACGCCGCCGCGCGCCTGCGCATCTTCACCCCCGCCCGCGAACTGCCCTTCGCCGGCCACCCGACGGTCGGCGCGGCCGTCGTGCTGGCCGGAATCGGCGCGATCGAAGCCGACGCCGGGCGGGTCGACATCATCTTCGAGGAAGGGGTCGGGCCGGTCCCCGTCACGGTCGACGGCCGCGCCGGCTGGGCCCAGCTTTCCGTCGCCAGACTGCCGGAGGAAGGCCCGGCCCCGCCGGATCGCGCGGCGCTTGCCCGCATCCTCTCCCTGACGCCGGACGATTTCCCGGAGGGAGAGCCGGCGCGCTCCTTCTCCTGCGGCGCGGCCTTCCCCTTCGTCCCGGTCCGCGACCGGGAGGCGCTCGCCCGTGCGCGGATCGATTCGGCGGCCTGGTCGGAACTGATGGCCAACGACGCCGCGCCCGACCCCTACCTCTTCTGCCGCGATCCCGAACGCCTCGGCTCCCACATCCGCGCCCGTCTGTTCGCCCCGGCGATGGGCATTACGGAAGACCCCGCCACCGGCTCGGCCGCCGCCGCGCTCGCCGGATATCTGACGGCGCAGGACCGCTATCCGGACGGAACAGCCCGCTGGGTGGTCGAGCAGGGGTTCGAGATGGGCCGCCCCTCCATCCTGGAGGTCGAGGCCGATATCCATGCCGGCAAGGCAACCGCCGTCCGTGTCGGCGGCTCCGCCGTGATTATCGCGCGCGGCCAACTCACCATCCCCGACGATCTGGCGCGGGAGGGCGAGGCATGACCGATCTCTATTTCGAGGATTTCACCGTCGGCCGCATCTTCCGCTCCGCCGGCGCGACGCTGACGGAGGGCATGATCGTGGATTTCGCCCTGACCTACGACCCCCAGCCCTTCCATATCGATGGCGAGGCGGCGAAGGCGACGCCCTTCGGCGGCCTGATCGCCTCGGGCTTCCAGACCCTGGCGCTCACCTTCCGCCTGTTCGCCCAGACCGGGGCACTGGCGGCTGCCGGCATCGGCAGCGGGGGGCTGGACGAGCTGCGCTGGCTCCGCCCCGTCCGTCCGGGCGACACGCTCCGCATGGAGGCGGAGGTGGTGGAGCAGAAGCCGTCATCCTCCAAGCCCGATCGCGGCTCCGCCCGGCTCGCTTACCGGACCTTCAACCAGCATGGCGAACCCGTCATGACCTGCTTCTGCCACCACCTGCTGAAGCGGCGGCCCGCCTGATCCCGCCCGACGACATCCGCGCGCTGGAGGCGCTGTGCGCGCGCTCCTGGCCCGCCGCCTCCGCCGAGCATCTCAACGGCTGGCGGCTGGGCTACAGCGAAGGTTCTTCCAGGCGCGCCAACTCAGTCCTCCCGCTGGCCTGGGAAGGTGGCGACCTAGATTCCGCGCTGTCGGAGGCCGAGGATCGCTACCGCCGGCGCGAGTTGCGCCCCTGCTTCAAGATCACCGAAGCCGCGCTGCCCGCCGGGCTGGACGAAAGGCTGGAGGCGCGCGGCTACGCCGTCGAAGGCCGGTCGCTGGTCCTGACCGGAGGATTGGCCGAAGGGAAGACGGCCGGCGATATCGTGATCGCCCCCGTCGCCGACGCCGCATGGTGGCGGGTCGCCGCCCCGGCCGAATCGGGGGAGGCTGCCAGCCGGGAACGGCTGGGCATCGCTTCGAGGCTGCCCGCGCCCACCGGCTTCGCCGCCCCCCTGGTCGAAGGCGCGCCGGCCAGCGTCGCGCTCGCGACCGTCATCGACGGCTGGTGCTGCGTCTCCTCCGTCCGCACCGCGCCCGACCTCCGGAGGCAAGGCCTCGCCGCGCGGGTGATGATGGCGATCGCCGGCTGGGCGCGACAGAATGGCGCGCATTCCGCGTGCCTCCAGGTGGAGGCCGACAACGCCCCTGCCGTCGCCCTCTATGCCGCCGCCGGCCTGCGCCCAGCCTATGGCTACCATTATCGGACCCTTGCCGGATGATCGCGGGCGTGTACCCCTTCATTCGGGCATGGCAGCCAATATTTTTCCGATAGGACGTTGACGGTGGGGTTCCGGTCGCTATTCTCCGCGGCGGGCCACACCCCCCCAACGGGGTGCTACTATTCTGGAAGGAATAGCGACAATGAGCACGCTGAACGCCCCCAAACCGTCGGGGCGTCCGCGCCGTCCCGAATTTTCCTCGGGTCCCTGCGCGAAGCATCCCGGCTGGACGCTGGACGCCCTGAGCGACGCGATCCTCGGTCGTTCCCACAGATCGAAACCCGCCAAGGCCAGGCTGGCCGAAGTGATCGACCGCTCCCGCGCGATCCTCGGCATCCCGGCCGACTACCGCCTCGGCATCGTGCCGGCGTCGGACACCGGCGCGGTTGAGATGGCGCTCTGGTCGATGCTCGGCCAGCGCGGCGTCGACATGCTGGCCTGGGAAAGCTTTGGCGAGGCCTGGATCACCGATGTCGTCAAGCAGCTCAAGCTGGATGATGTCCGCACCTTCAAGGCCGGCTACGGCGAACTGCCCGATCTCGCGGCCGTCGATACCGACCGCGACGTGGTCTTCACCTGGAACGGGACGACCTCCGGCGTCCGGACGCCGAACGGCGACTGGATCAAGGACGACCGGCAGGGGCTGACCTTCTGCGACGCCACCTCCGCCGCCTACGCCATGGACCTGCCCTGGCCGAAGCTGGATGTCGTCACCTGGTCCTGGCAGAAGGTGCTGGGCGGGGAGGGCGCGCACGGCATGATCGCTCTCAGCCCGCGCGCCGTCGAACGACTCCAGGGCTTCGATCCCGACCGCCCGCTGCCCAAGATATTCCGCCTGATGTCCAAGGGCGCGCTGGCTGAAGGCGTGTTCAAGGGCGAAACCATCAACACCCCCTCCATGCTGGCGGTCGAGGACGCGCTGAGTGGCCTCCGCTGGGCCGAATCGGAAGGCGGGCTGAAGGCCCTCATCGGCCGGTCGGAAGCCAATCTCCGCATTGTCGCCGACTGGGTCGCGAAATCGGACTGGGCGGATTTCCTGGCCGTCGATCCTGCGACGCGGTCATCGACCTCCATCTGCCTGAAGATCGTCGATCCCCAGGTGCTGGCGCTCGACGCCAAGGGCCAGGCGGAGGCGCCGAAGCGCATCGCCGCGCTCCTGGAGGCCGAAAATGTCGCCTACGACATCACCGGCCATCGCGACGCCCCTCCGGGCCTGCGGATCTGGGGCGGCTCCACCGTCGAAACGTCCGATCTCCAGGCGCTCCTGCCCTGGCTGGATTGGGCGTTCGCCACGGTCTGCGCCGATCTCGCCAAGGCCGCCTGACCAAACACCCCTTGCCGCCACTACCCCTCTCCCCTTGTGGGAGAGGGAGGGGCCCATTGCATAAGCAATGGGAGGGTGAGGGGTGAGTTGTTTCCCTTATTCAGTTTCCGAACATCCGCATACGGAGTCCGTCCCGATGCCCAAAGTCCTCATTTCCGACAAGCTCAGCCCCGCCGCCGTCGAGATCTTCAAGGCCCGCGGCGTGGAGGTCGACGTCAAGACCGGCCTGACGCCGGACGAGCTGAAATCCATCATCGGCCAGTATGACGGCCTCGCCATCCGCTCGGCCACCAAGGTCACGAAGGATGTGCTGGCCGCCGCGACGAACCTCAAGGTCGTCGGCCGGGCCGGCATCGGCGTCGACAATGTCGACATCCCGGCGGCGACCCAGCGCGGCGTCGTCATCATGAACACGCCCTTCGGCAACTCCATCACCACGGCCGAACACGCCATCGCGATGATGTTCGCCCTGGCGCGGGAGATTCCGGAGGCCAACGCCTCCACCCATGCCGGCAAGTGGGAGAAGAACCGCTTCATGGGCGTGGAGCTGTTCGGCAAGACGCTGGGCATCATCGGCGCCGGCAATATCGGCTCCATCGTCGCCGACCGCGCGCTGGGCCTGAAGATGAAGGTCGTCGCCTACGACCCTTACCTGTCGGCCGAACGGGCGGTCGATCTGGGGGTGGAGAAGGTGACGCTGGACGAGCTGTTCGGCCGCGCCGACATCCTCACCCTGCACACGCCGCTGACGGACGCGACCCGCGGCATCGTCGGCCGGGAGGCGATCGCGAAGATGAAGCAGGGCGCGCGCATCATCAATTGCGCGCGCGGCGGACTGGTTGATGAGGAAGCGCTGCGGGAGGCGCTGGATTCCGGCCATCTCGCCGGGGCGGCGCTCGACGTGTTTTCCGAGGAGCCGGCCAAGGCGCACCCACTGTTCGGCCATCCCAAGGTCGTCTGCACGCCCCATCTGGGCGCCTCGACCTCCGAAGCGCAGGAGAACGTCGCCCTCCAGGTGGCGGAGCAGATTTCCGACTATCTGATGTCCGGCGCGGTCGTGAACGCGCTCAACATGCCGTCCATCTCGGCGGAGGACGCGCCGCGCCTGCGGCCTTATCTCAAGCTCGCCGAACAGCTCGGCTCCTTCGCCGGCCAGATAACCGAAACCGGCATCCAGTCCGTGACGGTGGAATATGAGGGCGAGGCGGCGGAGCTGAACGTCAAGCCGCTGACGGCGGTGATCCTGACGGGCCTGCTCTCGCCGCTGCTGGACAGCGTCAACATGGTCTCCGCCCCCGTCATCGCGCGGGAGAGGGACATCGACGTCTCGGAGACGAAGCACGACCGGGCGACCAACTACAACACGCTGGTCCGCGTGGTCGTCAAGACCGAGGCCCGCACGCGCTCCGTCGAAGGCTCGCTCTTCGGCGGCGACAAGCCGCGTCTGGTGGGCATCGAGGACGTGCCGCTGGAGGCGGAGGTGTCCGAACACATGCTGTTCGTCCGCAACGAGGACAAGCCCGGCCTGATCGGCAATCTCGGCACCATCCTCGGCAATGCCGGGATCAACATCGCCAGCTTCCATCTCGGCCGGAAGAGCGCGGGGGAGAACGCCATCGCGCTGGTCGCCGTCGATCAGCCGGTCGACGACAAGCTGTCCCGCGAAGTGGCGACCCTGCCCAGCGTCGTCAGCGTCAAGGCGCTTCGCTTCTGACGGGACGGGAGGGCAGGCGCACCCGGCCCTGCCGTCGGGGCCGGGTGCGCCTGTCACGCGAATATTTCAGGACCGAATGGATAAAATCCGTGCCGCTTCCTGTCCTATGTTAGGTACATTGACCGTCTTGCCATGGTGAAGTCCGCCCGGATCCCGTTTCGGGATGGGGTAGGGGAGGAACAGGAGTGAACATCCAGCAGCGTCTGCTGTTGCTGATCCTGATTGCTGCGTTTCCGGTATTGGCTGTCCTTGTTGCCGGCGAATTCGCCGAACGTCGCGCTGATCGCGGCAACGCCGCGCTTCAGGCCGTTCAGCTGGCGCGGACGATCGCGTCGGAACAGCAGGGCTATTTTGAGAATGCGCGGTATGTCTTCGCCACGCTGGCGCACCTGCCGGATCTGGTGACGGGCGACCGGGCGGCGTGCAACCGGCTTACGCGCAACATAACCACCTCGCTTCCCAGCTTCACCGATACAGCCGTCCTGTCCGCCGATGGCATGGTCCTCTGCTCCAGCGACGACGGCGCGGTCGGGACCGACCTTTCGGAACGCGACTTCTTCCGCACCGCGATGGCGACCGGCGTGATCGCCATCGGGCGCGTCACCGTCGATCCGGAGACGGGCAAGAAGATATTGCCGGTAGCCTATCCCGCCCTCGATCAGCGCGGCCGGGCGGAAATGGTTCTCCTCCTGGCGCTCGATCTCCAGTTCCTGGCCTCCTCCATCACGCTGCCGCCGCTGCCGCCGGGATCCGACGTCATGCTGGTCGACGGCGCGGGCACGATCCTCGCCCGCCAGCCCGATCCGGGCGAATGGATCGGACAGGTGATAACCGACGAACGGCTGCGGAATGCATTGCCGGAGGCCGGACGGACCACGGTCGCGGCGACAAGCGTGGAGGGGCGGAACAGCCTCTACGGGATCGCCCCGCTGCAGAAGTACAAGGGCCTCTTCGTGACGGTCGGCATCCCGCGGTCGTCGCTCTTCGCCGCCGCCGAACGGTCGTTCGAACGCCAGATGATGTCGATCGGCGCGATCTTCCTGGCCGTGCTCCTGCTGGCCCTCATCGTGTCGGAAGTCACGATCCGCCGCCCTCTCAAGACGCTCCAGCGGAAGGTGGCCGATTTCGGGGGCGGGCGGCTGGAGACACGCGCGGGGTTGAAAAGCTCGGTGCCCGAATTCACCGATCTGGGCCGCTCCTTCGACAAGATGGCCGACAGCCTTCAGCGTCATGACGAGGAGATGGTCCGGCTGAACGACAACCTGCAGGTGGCCCTGGACGAAAAGAACGTCCTTTTCCAGGAGCTTCACCACAGGGTGAAGAACAACCTCCAGATGATCGTCAGCCTGCTCAGCCTCCAGGCCTCGCGGAACAAGGACCCGGCGATCCAGACGGTGCTGCGGGAAAGCCTGCAGCGGATCATGGCGATGAGCGAGATCCACCAGATCCTCTATCAGTCCGAACAACTCGTCCGTCTGGACTTCTCCGCCGCCGTCCGGTCGCTTTGCGACCAGCTGGCCGTCGCCTATGCCCGCCCCAGCGGCGAGGTCGAGATGGAGGTGAAGACCGAACCGGTGGAGCTGGATATCAACAGCGCCATTCCGCTCGCCCTGCTACTGACGGAACTGGTGTCCAACGCCTTCAAGCACGCCTTTCCCTCCGGTACGCACGGCAGGATCACCGTGACGCTCCGGACCGTGGGCGAAATGGTCGAAATGACGGTCGCGGACAATGGCGTCGGCTTCGATGAACCGGCGGCGGGTGAGGCGCAGGACGGGCTGGGGCTGAGCCTCATCGACCGGCTGGCGGCGCAGGTCGGCGGATCGGCCGCGCGGCTGCCGGGGGCCGGCGCCGCCTATCGCGTGACCCTGGACCGATCGACCGCCGCCGGCGCCCCGGCGACGAATGAAGACGAGCCCGCCGCCCGTCGGTAATATTCAGTCCGCCGTGGCGTGTGGACTCCAATTCAACCTGCCGCAACCTCGAAATCTTCTTCGAGCTCCTCACGCTCCAGCCGGTTGTGATTGACTAGCAGCCTCTGGATTGTCATCTCAGATACTTGAAAATGCTCGGCCACGTCACGTTGGTTTTCCGTCGAATAGTCATCGGCAAGCATTTCATCCACAGCTTCGAACGGACTCAGAAATTCGGCAGCGAACGCTCGCTGCATTTTTTGCCGGTATGTATGACTGCGCGTGGCGGGAAAGAGACGATTTCCCCTTGGTGTGAGAATTCGATCGCCAAGAAGGCGCGCCAGATCGAAACGGCGGCCGGTATGCCATTTAGATCTCAATACCATGCGACCTCTCTCGCTACTCCCGTCGATCGCGAACGAGAGATCTGCAGTTCGGTTTGAATCGGAAAGCGCATCTACTGATGTCCCAGCCATGTCGGCAAGTGACTTGTCCGAGATCATCTCTCCGTTAAGGTGTTCCTGCTCTCGTAGCGCCGCGGCCGCCTTGGCCCCAAGCTTCCAGGCTGGAATATCGCCGCTTCGCCGGAGTCCCGATTGTGTGCGCAGACGGACCGAGTTCCTAGGAGCAACATCGTGACCACCCTGCTCAGCTATCTCCTTTAGTTGACCAATCCCATCTATTCTACCGCCATGGCCGCGATTGGCAGCGATCTCTTCAACGGCCTCGAAGGTAAATTCTTCCGCTTCAACGAGAAGACGCTCCAAGACATGCTGATCGGCCTCGTCTGGTTCAGCGCCGAGGAGTGCCTCAAGCTTCCTGCGGTGGGCAAGTTCTGGCGTACTACGCTCCTTTTCGAGGCATCGCCAGATGTCGTGAAAATTCGACGAATGAACGCCTTCCGATTCCAGTCGGTTCAGCACCTTGCCGAAGAACTCATCGAGCACAGTTTCGAACTGGTGCGCTGGGATTACTGAAGCAACGTCCGAAATGTATCGATATGGCGTGTGTGGTCGTTCGGCGGTTGGCATGGCGACGAGCGCAGTACGCTCACCATCCGAGAATATGGTGATGTCCGGCCAGATATATCCGGAGCCGATCGAGGTCATCCGATGCGATTGCGACCATTCGCTTGCCGGGGATCGCGGCTCCCATCGGAGTCGCCACCAATTCCACGCTGCCCACTCCGCCAAATGGTATGCCGATAAAAACGGCTTCTCCCGCAACCGGTTGGCCAGTGCGTCTCGACCCTCAGTTAACCACCGCTCATGTGCGCGGATGCCGAGGGCGGCGAAGCATGCACGTTCCTCCGCCGGTCCCGCGTCCAGCGATTCCCAATCAACTTCAATGGACCAACTTAGCGGCATCGTTTTTTCCACTCCGCCAATATATATCTACGGAAATCATCTTCCGCCTCAAGGGGATAGCCGTGGTAGGCACCCGATGCTCTGACATCTGTCTTTGCTTCATAGACAATTTCATCTTCGTCTACACACCAGATGAATTTCGGGAAGCCTTCTTTAGAGAGTCCGCTTACCATCCCCGCCTTGATGCCTGTTGCGAGTAGTTGCCAAGCCTGCTTAACGGTTATGGCTTTTACTAGGTCACATAGTGACTTGGTCGGCCGAGGATTTGTCCTTTCCAGCCCATAGTCGGCAGGATAGCGCTTGTGATGACCGCTGCCGGCATATGAAACTTTCGAGGCAAGTGCTTTCAACACCTGCTCATCGAGTGAGCTAGCGGGAGCGAGACGTCTCTTGGGATTGTTGCCTTGTCGCTTCACGATCAAATTGTGTTCAGATTCTAAGTTCCAACACGGCACCTTGCATGATCGCATAGTCATTCGGCTATTGGGAGGTGGTCGTCAACGCGTATTTTGGCGCTGGTATTGTTCAGCCCGTCGCGACGAAATGCGCCATCTGGTCCGCGTGCGCCTTCATGAAGGTCGGGCAGGCCGTGGCGCGCGCGACGTACCCGCGACAAGCGGGATAATTCGCCAGCCCGTCGAACCTATCGACGAGGCTCAGGACAGGTCGGCCATTCGGCGTCTCCATCCGTTGACGCCGAAGCGTGATCGCTTTCGCGTTCCGCAGAAAGAGGGAAGGGTTACCGACACCGGGTTGGAAACCTGAGTCACGGATAGTTTTTGCGACCCTCTGTCGGTTTGGAGATTCCTCCAGCGTCCTTCGTAAGCGACCACGCAATTTCAATGTCGGGAGAAGGGATCAGGATGATGAAACTGTATGGATTAGGTCCGACGCGTTCGCTCCGCGCTCTTTGGGCTCTTCAGGAACTCGACGCGGAATTCGAATTCGTGCCCGTCAACCTCCTGGCTGGCGAAGGCCGTCACCCCGACTTCCTGCGCCTCAACCCCGCCGGAAAGCTCCCGGTGCTGGTCGACGGTGACCTCGTGCTCACGGAATCCGCCGCGATCGTCCTGTATCTGGCGGAAAAGTATGGCGCGAAGGGGCTCATGCCCGCCGGCCTGACGGAGCGGGCGCAGGCATATCGCTGGATCATGTTCGCGGTGACCGAACTTGAACAGCCGCTGTGGCGGATCGCCAAGCACAGCTTCCTCTATCCCGAAGACAAGCGTCTGCCGGAAGATATTGCTCTGGCGAAAGAGGATTTCGTGGAGATGGCGGCGATACTTGACCGCCACATGGATGGGCGTGAGTTCATCGTCGGCGACGACATAACCATCGCCGACTGCGTCACCGCCTATGTGGTGGACTGGGGTGATGAAGCCGGGCTCATCGGCGGCTGCCCAAACCTCAAGGCGTACCTTGAGCGGATGTACGCGCGCCCCAAGGCGCCCCAGCGGATCGCCGAAGCCATGGCAAGCCTCCAGCCTGTTGCCTGACCGCACGGGTGGCAGGTGAATTGACGGGAGAAGGAATGCGCCATAATATGACCTGTGAATGATCCATATCAACACGATATGGACTATATATGATCCATATCACAGGCAAGTTGGTGATTTATAAACGCACATATTCGCGTTATGCGCTTGATGGGCTTGCATTGCTGGGCAAGGCAATCCGGCTTGGGCGCAAGCAGAAGCGGTTGACGGCGCAGAATCTCGCCCAACGGATTGGCGTCTCGCGCAGTACGCTGCAGCGGATCGAGAAGGGCGATCCCAAGGTGGAGATCGGGCTGGTGTTCGAGGCCGCCGCTATTGTCGGGATCAGGCTCTTTGACGCCGACGGCATCGCTGCGCTTTCCGACCGGACCGACAACCACATCGCGCTGCTGCCGAAGCACGTTTACAAGACCGGCAAGCAGGTCATCGATGAGTTCTAGGAGCTCCGGATACGACGAAGCCTATGTCTGGACCTGGCTGCCGGGCGCGACCGAGCCGGTAGTGGCCGGGCGGCTGCATGCCCATGACGGATTCCTCACGTTCAATTATGGACGCAGCTATCGCCAACGGCGCGACGCCACGCCGCTCTATCTCCCGGAACTTCCGCTCGAGGCGGGTGAACTTGCATTGCCGTCCGGTCTGAACATGCCCGGCTGCATCCGCGACGCCGCACCCGATGCCTGGGGCCGACGAGTAATCCTCAACCGCAAGTTTGGAGTGAAAGGCGATCAGTTTGCGCAGAACGATCTTTCCGAACTGACGTTCCTCCTTGAATCAGGATCGGACCGCATCGGGGCGCTGGATTTTCAGCCTTCGCCTACGGAGTACGTGCCGCGGTCGCCGGTCAATGCGACTCTGGAAGAGTTGATCTCGTCGGCGGAACGGGTGGAAAAGGGAATCCCCCTCTCGCCTGAACTCGATCAGGCGCTGTATCACGGCAGTTCGATCGGCGGCGCAAGGCCCAAGGCTTTGATCGAAGACGGCGTGGTCAAGCACATCGCCAAATTCTCCTCGTCATCTGACCTCTACAGCCTCGTCAAAGCGGAATTTGTCGCCATGCGGCTCGCCGCCTTGTGCGGCATAAGGGCGGCGCCGGTGTCGCTGGTCCGCGCGAGCGGCAAGGATGTGCTGCTGGTTGAGCGGTTCGACCGGGTGCATGCGGAGGGCGGCTGGCGGCGCAAGGCAATGGTCTCGGCGCTCACCATGCTGGAACTCGACGAGATGATGGCTCGCTACGCGAGCTATCAGGACCTCGCCGAAATCATCCGGCATCGCTTCACTGCGCCGACAGACACGCTGCGCGAGCTTTTCGCCCGCATGGTCTTCAACATCCTTTGTGGCAACACCGACGATCACGCGCGCAACCACGCCGCCTTTTGGGACGGGATGGCCCTCACCCTTACGCCCGCTTACGACATCTGCCCACAGGGTAGGGTAGGGCAGGAGGCGACTCAGGCGATGCTGATCAGCGGCAACAACCGCATGAGCCGTATCGCTTCCTGTCTTGAGGCCGCGCATCACTTCCTGCTTTCCGAGCCGGAGGCGATCCACATCGCCGAAACCCAGTTGCGCTGCATCGGCGCGAACTGGCGTACGATCTGCGAGGAGGCAGCGCTCAACGAGGTCGACCGCAATCTTTTCTGGGGGCGTCAGTTTCTCAACCCCTTCGCCTTCACGGCGCTGAGCGGGAGGGCGACTGTCCTTCGTGCCCTTGCTGACGAGGTACGGGGTGATGTCGCGGCCTGACTGCCGGGCCGGATTTCAAACTGACCCGCCATCCGCCCGTCTTCGAAGTTGATTCGATGGCCGGCTGGCCCTAGCTTGCCGCCGCCATGCCCGATCGCACTCCAGACGCCGAAACCTCCCTGCATCATGCGCTGCTGCCGGCCGGATTCCACGACATCCTGCCGCCGGACGCGGCGCGGGAGGCGGCGGTGGTGGAGCGGCTCATCTCGCTGGTCGCCGGCCATGGCTATGAACGGGTGAAGCCGCCGCTGGTGGAGTTCGAGGAAACGCTGCTGGGCGGCGTCGGCGCCGCGATGGCGCGGGAAACCTTCCGGCTGATGGACCCGATCAGCCAGCGCATGATGGGCGTGCGCGCCGACATGACCTTGCAGATCGCGCGCATCGCCGCCTCCAGGCTCAAGAACGCGCCCCGGCCGCTGCGTCTCGCCTATGCCGGGCAGGTGCTGCAGGTGAAGGGGACCCATCTGCGGCCGGAACGCCAGTTCACCCAGGTGGGGGCGGAACTGATCGGCTCCCATCTCACCTCGGCGGATGCCGAGGTCGCGGTCCTGGCGGCGCGGTCGCTGATGGCGATCGGCGTGGAGCGCCTCTCGATCGATCTCAACGCGCCGACCCTGGTGCCGGCCCTCCTGCGCGCCCATGGCGTCGCTCCGGACACCGCCGCCGCGCTGCGCCGCGCGCTGGACCGCAAGGATTCCTCGCGCGTGGAGGCGATGGGCGGGCCGGTGGCGAAAACGCTGTCGCTGCTGATGGCCGCTTCCGGCCCGGCGGCCCGCGCGCTCGACGCCGTCTCCGGTCTCTCCCTGCCGGCGGACGCCGACGCCGAACTCGCCCGGCTGGTCGAGGTCGTGACGCTGGTCGCCAAGGCCGCGCCCGATCTCGCTGTCACGGTCGATTTCGTGGAGCATCGGGGCTTCGAATATCATTCGGGCGTCAGCTTCACCCTGTTCGCCCGCGGCGTGCGCGGGGAACTGGGGCGCGGCGGGCGCTACCAGGCGGCCAACGGGGCCGCCAATGGCGAGCCGGCGACCGGCGTGACCCTGTTCATGGACAGTGTGCTGCGCGCCGTCCCCCCCGCCGCCCTGCCGCGCCGGCTCTACGCGCCCTTCGGCACGCCGGCGGAGGTCGCCGACGCGCTGCGGGCCGAAGGCTGGGTCGTGCTGGCCGGCCTCTCCGAAGTACAGGACATTGCCGCCGAGGCGCGGCGAATGGCGTGCGGTTTCGTGCTGCGCGCCGGTCTCCCCCATTCCGTGGAACAGGATTGATCGCAAAATGGCGAACGTCACAGTGGTCGGCTCCCAATGGGGCGACGAGGGCAAGGGCAAGATCGTCGATTGGCTGTCCAGCCGCGCCGACGTGGTGGTCCGCTACCAGGGCGGCCACAATGCCGGCCATACGCTGGTCGTCGGCAACCAGGTCTACAAGCTCAGCCTGCTGCCCTCCGGAATCGTCCGGTCGGGCAAGCTGTCGGTCATCGGCAACGGCGTCGTCGTCGATCCCTGGGCGCTGCTGAAGGAGATCGAGACGCTGCGCGGCATGGGCGTTGAGATCGGCCCCGACAATCTGCTGATCGCCGAGAACGCGGTGCTGATCCTTCCCATGCACGGCGTTGTCGATCGCGTGCGGGAGGAGGCTAGGGGGCCCCACAAGATCGGCACCACCGGGCGCGGCATCGGCCCGGCCTATGAGGACAAGGTCGCCCGCCGCGCCATCCGGCTCTGCGACCTGGCCGATCCCGACGTCCTGGATTACAAGCTCGACCAGCTCCTCCTGCACCACAACGCCTTCCTCCGGGGAATGGGCGCGCCGGAGGTCGATGGCGATGAGGTCAGGACGCGGCTGAAGGAGGTCGCGCCGAAGGTCCTGCCCTATGCCGGCGTCGTGTGGGAACGGCTGGACGAGCTGCGCCGCGCGGGCAAGCGCATCCTGTTCGAAGGCGCGCAGGGCATGATGCTGGATGTCGATCACGGCACCTATCCTTTCGTCACATCCTCCAACACCGTGGCCTCGCAGGCGGCGACCGGGGCCGGCCTCGCGCCGGGGGCGGTCGGCTTCGTGCTGGGAATCACCAAGGCCTACACCACCCGCGTCGGCGCGGGCCCGTTCCCGACGGAGCAGGCGAACGAGATCGGGGACAGGCTGGGCGAGCGGGGGCGGGAGTTCGGCACGGTCACCGGGCGCAAGCGCCGCTGCGGCTGGTTCGACGCCGTCCTGGTCCGCCAGGCGGTCAAGACCGGCGGGCTGAACGGCATCGCCTTCACCAAGCTGGACGTGCTGGACGGGTTCGAGGAGCTGAAGGTCTGCACCGGCTACCGCTATCAGGGCCAGGTGATCCAGCACCTGCCCGCGGGCCAGACGGCGCAGGCCTCCGTGGAGCCGGTCTACGAGACGCTTCAGGGATGGTCGGAAAGCACCCAGGGCGCGCGCTCCTGGGCGGACCTGCCGGCCGAGGCGGTGAAGTACATCCGCCGGGTGGAGGAGCTGATCGAGGCGCCGGTGACGCTCCTGTCGACCAGCCCGGAGCGCGACGACACGATCCTGATGCGCGACCCGTTCGAGGATTGACCGCTTCGCCGTCCGGGATGACATCGGTTTTGTCGGTCATTCCGGACTTGATCCGGAATCCATGGGACGTCGCCGCTTCACCGGCGGCAAAGGGCCGGGCACGGTCTTTCCTCCCTCGATACCGTATGGATGCTTGATCAAGTCAAGCATGACGACTTTGGGAGAACATCTTCATCCTGAGCCTGTCGAAGGATGCGGGCACACATGGTTCGACAAGCTCACCATGAGGGAGAGCGGCGTCGACGATTACGCCGGCCCGTTAAGGTTTCGTTTGCCGAGACGGGCGTACCGTCATCCGGTCGACAATCAGTGTACGCAATCTCGAACAGGGCCAGATGGCGCCTTCCGATCTCGCCAATTTCCTCGCCGGCGGCGCGCCGGGCGGAGAGAACGCCACATCGCCTTCCTTCGCGGCCGGTGACGATGATCCCGGCGGCGCGCCCGGCGTCCCATCGTTCGATCCCTCGGACCTGACGCCGGCCGATGGCGGGCCCGTCATTCTCAACGAAACGTTCGAGATCGCGGTGGATGAGGTTCTGCCCGAACTGTCGGGCATGACCGCCACCGCCTATGCGGCGCGGTCCCTCGCCCAGCCGGGGGACAAGTTCTTCGCGGCGGTGGTCCAGTCCGGCCTGCCGGTCCGCGCCGACATCATCGGCTCGCTGCGCGGCCTCGAACAGCCGTCGGTGATGCGGCTGGTGGATTGGGGAACGGTGTTCTTCCCGCCCTTGCAGGTCCATCAGCCGGTCGTGATCTTCGAACGCCCGGCCGGCGGCCGTCTGGTCAAATCCCTCGATCAGCGGCGCGCGCCGATGACCGAGGATCAGGTCACCCGCTTCGTGATCGCGCCTCTCCTGTCGGCGTTGCAGGATCTGAAGCTGCGCCGGGTCGGCCACGGCGCGATCAATCCCGGCAACCTGATGCTCCGCGACGGCGGGTCTGGCGTCCAGCTCGGCGATTGCGTCACCGGCCCCGCCGGCTACGCGCAGCCCGTGGTGTTCGAGACCATCGAACGCGGCATGGCCCAGCCCTCCGGACGCGGCGCGCCGACCACGGCGGACGATCTCTACGCGCTGGGCGTGACGCTCCTCCATCTTCTGCTCGGCCGCCGTCCCCTGGGCGACCTCGACGGCCGGCTGGTCATCGATGCGAAGGTGGAGAAGGGCAGCTTCTCGGCCCTGATCGGCGACGCCCGGCTGCCGCTTTCCGTCCTGGAGCCGTTGCGCGGCCTGCTGATGGACGATCCGGCCCAGCGCTGGACGCTCGACGATCTGGACCTCTGGGCCAGCGGCCGCCGCCTCAGCCCGAAGCAGTCGCCGCCGCCCCGGCGAGCGCCGCGCCCGGTCCATTTCAGCGGCCGCGACTATTGGGATTCGCGCACGCTGGCGATCGCCATGTCGGCGTCTCCCGGTCCCGCCGCCGCGATCGTGGAGAATGGCGATCTGGACACCTGGATCCGCCGCAGCCTCGATGACGAGCGCATGGCCGACAAGGTGGCCGACGGCGCGCGCGCATCGATGGACGGCCGGGGCGGCTCCGGTGAGGATCGCCGGATAACCCGCGTGACCATGGCGCTCGACCCGCCGGCGCCGATCCGCTATCGCGGCAAGGCCGTGCTGCCGGAAGGGGTGGGCGCGGCGCTGGCCGAGGCCGTCATGTCCGACAGCGGCGTCCAGGAGATGGCGGAGATCATCGCCGCCCAGCTACCGATGTCCTGGGTCAACGTCCAGGACACTTTCCGGCCGGAGCTGGTGCCGATCGTCAAGAAGTTCGACATGGTCCGCTCCTATCTCGACAAGGTCGCGCCGGGCTATGGCGTGGAGCGCTGCCTTTATGAGCTGAACCCGGCGATGCCGTGCCTGAGCCCGCTGCTGGCCGGCCGCTATATCCTGGATCTTCCCCAGATGCTGCGCGCGCTGGAGGAGATCGCCGACCGCGCCGATCGGCCGAACGACCCGATCGACCGCCACATCGCGGCCTTCATCGCCTCGCGCCATACCGGGCTGAACGACCGGGCGCTGTTCGCGCTGGCGGGCGAGGAGGGATCGCACCAGCGCGGCCTCGCGGTGCTCGACGTCCTGATGGAGGTGCAGCAGATCACCAAGGTCCGGCCGCTGCCGAACCTTTGCGGCTGGCTGGTGAAGCTCCTGGAGCCGGCGGTCGAGCAGTTCAACAGCCGCACCCTCCGTCAGCGCATGGCCGACGAGCTGTCCCGCCAGACGGAGACGGGGCTCTTCCGCAACCTGTTCGCGCTGGTCCGCAATTCCGGCCTGGTGAAGCGCGACCAGGCCGGCTTCCGGATGGCCCAGCGCCATCATTCGGCGGCGGAGACGGTGATCGCCGCGCGCGAGCGGGAACTGTCGAAGGCGTCGCTTGCCGGCGGGGAGATCGGCCGTCAGGTCGCCGCCGTCACCGCCAGCCTGATGTCGGCCGTCGTGCTGGTCGCCATCGTCTTGATCCAGGCAGGATAGTCAAATGGCTCCCCGACCTTCCCCCGCGGCCGCCGCGACCACCATCGCCCCGCCGCCCATGCCCCGCCGGGGCGGGCGCATGGCGTGGGTGATCTGCGTCTGCGCGCTGCCGCCGGCGCTGATGGCCCTGCCAACGGCCCTGATCCTGGTCGCCGGCATGGTGCCGACGCTGGTCGCGCTCCTGGTCGACCGCAATCCTGAGAAATACGCCGCCGTCACCGTCGGCAGCCTGAATTTCTGCGGCGTCGCGTCGGTGGTGATAACGCTGTGGCAGACGGGGCACTCCATCGACAACGCGTTCCGTCTGATGATCGACCCATTCTCATGGCTGATCATGCTGGGGTCGGCGGCGTTCGGATGGATGGTCTATGCCGGCATCCCGCCGGCGGTCGGCTTCGTGCTCAAGATGCGCTACGAAGCCGAGGTCGCGAAGCTGAAGGCGACCCAGAAGGAACTGGTCGAGGAATGGGGCGCGCGCGTCACGAACCCGAACGCCGCGCCGGAGAAGGAACCGGCGAAGTAGGGGAGGCGGCCTTCCGAAAAATCGTCATGCCGCACTTGATTCCATAGGCGCTAACTTTGATCGTCATTTCCCCCTCTCCTGCTCCGCGGGAGAGGGAGGGGCCCGCCGCGAAGCGGTGGGAGGGTGAGGGTTTTGGTCCGACCCGGATAGAGTCCTGACAGTTCTGTCCAGATACATTGCTGACAGTTAGTCCGGCCGGCAGGAGGGTCCTGCCGATGCCGTGGAAAGAGCTGTCAGTGATGGATGAGAAGTTGAT